>JAUVWK010000159.1 GCA_030604165.1 Alphaproteobacteria bacterium
ACGACGCGCCCACCATGGCGCGCCAGGCATGGGTCGATCACCTCCTTGCGGAGCGCTTTCAGCCGCGCGATTGTGCCGACCTCGTCCCGCCCGACAAGACGCGAGTAACCGACCACATCGGCTGCCATGATTGCGGCAAGCCTGCGGTCGGTTCCTTTTTCACTGACCATAAGGTAGCTCCTACGGCCGCGCACGGCGTTAGTGAGGGATTGCCGCTCTCAAGTCCGCGTTTCGAAATTGGACCTCCCCAAAATCATTCTCTCGAACGATTGGGGGGCACATTGATTTAGATCAATCATCGCAGCAGGAGCAAGGCGTGAGCAAGCGTCTCGTGCAGTTCCTGCTGCGCGATCCCGAGCCGCTGCTTTATCACAACGAGCCGATCTGGCGCGATGGCGCGATCGTCGGCTATCTGCGCTCCGGCATGTACGGCCACACCCTCGGCGGCGCCGTCGGGCTCGGCTATGTCGAGCACCCGGGCGGCGTCGACGCCGCCTTCGTCAGCGCCGGCTCCTACGAGATCGAGGTCGCCGGCGAGCGCCACGCCGCGGAGGCCTCGCTGCGCCCGCTCTACGATCCGACGGGCGCGCGCGTGAAGGGGTGAAGCCGCGGCCGCGGCGCGCCGATTATCCGGCACGCCAGCGCAGGTGCGGACCCTCAGGTCCGCTACCGTGAGCAAAAAAAGCTAGAGTTGGATCGACGACCGTCGCCGCCTGGTTATCTTGCCATTCTTGGCGCTTGAGACGACTTACTCATCTTCTTCATGAAGTATTTGCCGGCCTCGTCCTTGAGCGTCTTGCCGGCGCTGAACCGCGGCTGCAGGGTTGCGGGCTTGGCCTTGAAGGTGGCCGGCTCGCCAGTGAACGGGTTGACCCCCTTGCGGGCCTTGGTGGCCGGCTTGAAGCGCATCTTGAGGCGGCCGAGATAGCCGAGCGGCACGCTGCCCGCCTTCTTCTTCTTCGTGTCCTTGAGAGCGAGCTTCGAGACCACCGGCCACAGGAGATCGAGGAATATGGCCGCGTCCTTGCGGCTGAATTTGCAACCCCATTCGTCGCCGAGTTTCTCGGTCAGGACCGTCGAGTACGCGTCGGCAAGCTGAGTCTTTGTCACAGTCATGGCTTTTCCTTCGTGTTTGACCCCGGAAGATTACTGCTTCGAGTCTGACGTTGCCGTGATGTCTGATGCCGCCACCGTAGGCAAGCAATGGTAAATCAAACGTAAAGCGGTGCTTTTGAGCGACTCGTGCTTGGGGCGCGCGGCGCCGGTGCGACCCTGGCCCGCCGGTTATCCGGCGCGCCTGCGCAGGTGCGAACCGTCAGGTCCAAGTAACCGTCAAGAAAAATGGGCTCGGTTTGAAATCGGCCCCGACAAAATGGCGGCGGGATGATTAGAAATTCAGACGGAATTTGACACCCGCTGCATAGGCCGGGTCGGCGGCGGCAACATGGCCCGGTTCGTTTCGCATCATCAACCAGGAAGAAAGACTCGTGGCCTCAATCGGCGACAGGTTGTAGACGAGCTGGAGGTCGATCTCGCGCCCGCTTGGGGTGAGCTCGACACGCTCGCTCGCATACACGGTCTCGCCTTCGCCGTTCAGGGCGACGGGCACGCTCACCGTCGCGTCGGCGGCGGCGACACGCAATGGCTGACCGACCAGCAGGCCGAATCGGTCGCCGTCGCGAAGCACATCGTGGGCCACGGCGCCAAGGCCGAAGGCGTTGGAACGGACGTCGCCCCAATCGCCGAGCACGCCGCCGGTTTCTTCCATCTCGGTCGCCGCCATTGTGACACTACCCAGCAGATCGAAACGCGCGTTGAGCGGCAGCGCGCCGCTGAGCGTGAGGGAGCGGGTGGTGGCGCCGTCGTCGGTGGCGAAGGCGCCCGCGCCGTGGCTGCCGAGGAATGTCGCCGACTCATCGAGTAAGCCGGCATCGGCGCGCAGCGTGGCGCCCGATGCGAACGCGTGGGCCAGACTGGCCTGGCCGAACGTCGTCTCATTGGTGCCGCCGAAGGCATCGGCGACATCGCCCTGGAACAGGCCGAGCGAAAGCGTCGTCGAACCGCCGAGCTCATGATCGATACTGAGCCCGTTCCCGTTGCCGACGATCTTGGGCAGCGGATTCAGCGTCTCGCCGGCGGCCCAGAACGGCAGTTCGGCGGCGAGCTGGCCGGCGCCCAACTGGCCGGCTGCCGTAACATCGAAGCCGAGCCGCACATCGGTCGCCCCGCCAAGCCGTCCGGTGAGCTGCATGGCGCGGACGTCCCTGCCGGGCTGGTCCGATTCGGGTTCGAACGATGTCAGCGTGTCAGCGGAGCGGTCGTCGACAACAACCATCGCCAGCGACATCCCGCCGCCGAGCGGCAGGCTGAGTGTCTGCGTGTCGTCGGCCGTCAGCAACGCCTCGAGCCCGAAACTACGCGCCGTTGTCGCGACGCGCTCGTCGAGCCGCGCCCGATAGGGGTGACCGCCATCGCTGAGGGCGATCACGGCAATCGCGTCGCCCAACAGCGCAACGTCGGCAAGGGCGTCGCCGAATGCCGCTCCGAGCAATAGGCTGCTGTCGGTCAGGCTGGCGGTTCCGCCGGACGACAACGGCACCGCTGCGGCGGCGATGGCGGCTTCCGCCGTACTGATCGCCCCGTCTATATCGAGCAGGCCACGGCCATAGACCGTATCGATTCCGGGCGCGCCCAGATCCGCTGCGCCGTCGAGCATGAACAGCATGATCGAGCTGGCATCGACGGAGTATGCGTCGGGGTAAAGCTGGATCAGCAGCGCCAGCGCCGCCGAGACATGGGGCGCGGAAAACGAGGTGCCGCTGGCGCTGGTGGTCGAGGCCGCGCTACCGGCACCGGCGTTGGTCGTGGAGATGCCGACGCCGGGGGCAACGAGGCAGTTGTTCATGATACTGCCGCACTCATTCGAGAACTCGGCGATCGTGCCGCCATCGGTCACCGCGCCGACCGCGACCACCATGTTGCCGAAGGCGCCGTCGCTGGCGGTGTTCGCCGGATAGCCCGGCTGCGACGAGCCGTCGTTACCGGCGGCGAGGACGACAAACGCGCCGGCGTCTGCCGCATTCTGAATGGCGGCTTCCAACGGCGCGAAACCACCCACGCCGCCGGAGAGGCTCATATTGATAACGTGCGCCAGGGAGCTGGTGGCGTAAGTAACGGCCGTGGCAACGTCCGAATACAGGAACCCGCAGGCGAACGTACAGCTGTAGGCGCTGATCGCAATCAGGTTCGCGTCGAACGCGACGCCAAAGCTTCCCAGTCCGTTGCGCTCCGCGGCGATTACACCGGCAACAGCGGTGCCGTGGCCCGTGGCGTCGGAGATATCGTGGCTGCCGGTGACGACGTTGTAACTGGCGCTGGAAACGTTGTTGGCGAGGTCGGGATGATCAGCGTCGATCCCCGTGTCGATCACCGCCACGTTGACGCCGGCGCCGGTCACGCCCAGGGCATAGGCCGATTCCGCGTTGATGATGTCGAGCCCGTCGTTCTCTTCGAACTCCGGCTCGCCGAGGGCATTGAATGGCGTGCCGATAGCGGCGGGGAACGGGCGCGCTATCGCCGCCCCTAGGTCGAGGGCCCCGCCGCCACCGCCGCCACCACCACCACCGCCGCCGCAGCCGGCGGTCACCAGCAGCATGGCCGCGCCGAGCATCGTCGCGCGCCAGTGGCGGTTGAGACTTTTTCGGTGAAGCATGAGAAACCCTTCGACAAGTGTTAAGCGAGTGTTAAGCGAAGGATTTTTCGCGCAAAAATATTAAGAAAATAATAAGGTTAACGGGCCGAACAGTAATAACAATTGCAATATAGTAATTATTTTGTTTTTTCTAACGTACTTAGTATTCCCCTAAACTATATCAATATTGATGATTCGATCGTGAAACTCTGCTGACCGCCAATCGCCAATGAGAAGGGGCTAGACTCGGGCATCTGAGAGCCGTCGCCGGGACGAGCGTGCGAGTATTACTTCTAAGCCTGGCAACTTGTCGGGAACGAAGATGCGCCTCGGGCAACGGGACCGAGGGCGCCACTGAAACGCGCGATAGGGCCCGCACCCGACCCCGCTCTACCCGCCCCAAACCTCTTTCAGCAGGCGCAGCCAGTTCTGGCCCAGGACTTTGCGGGTTTTCGTCTCGGACCAGCCGGCGTCCAGCATCGCCGCCGTCAGGTTGGGGTATTCGCCGTGGCGCCGCAGCCCCTCAGGATTGACGATCTCGCCGAACTGCACGAGCCGGCGCGAGATACCCTTGTCGTGGGTGAGCCAGCGAAAGAACTCGGCGTCGTGATCCTGGGTGAAATCGGTGCCGAAGCCGACGCAGTCCTCGCCCACAAGATCGATCACATAGTCGATGGCCTCGACATAATCCGCCACCGTGGCATCGGTGCCCCGGCGCAGAAAGGCGGGAAACATGGTGACGCCGATGAAGCCGCCGCGCTCGGCGATGAAGCGGAGCTGCTCGTCCGACTTGTTGCGCTGGTGCTCCTTCAAGCCCGAGGGCAGGCAATGGGAATACGCAACCGGTTGCTTGGAATGACGGATGGCGTCGTCGCTGGTCTCAGGCCCGACATGGGAGAGATCGACCAAAATTCCGAGGCGGTTCATCTCAGCGACGACATCGCGGCCGAAATCCGATAGACCGCCGTCGCTGCTCTCATAGCAGCCCGAGCCGACCAGGTTCTGGGTGTTGTAGGTGAGCTGCATGATGCCGACGCCGAGCTCCTTGAAGAGCGCCAGGTAATCGAGGCGGTCCTCGATGCCGCTGGTGTTCTGCCAACCCAGGATGATGCCGGTCTTGCCCGCGCGTTTGGCGCGTGCGATGTCGTCGCTGCTCCTGACCGGGAGGATGAGATCGTCGTTGTCGGCGAACATGCGGCGCCAGGCGGCGATATTGTCGAGCGAGCCGCGCGTGCCCTCCCACACCGAGCAGGTGCAGTTCGCCGCCGTCAGGCCGCCGGCCCGCATGTCCTCGAAAACCTCTCGGCTCCACTTGGAAATCACCAAACCGTCGACGATCAGGGCGTCTTCGTGCAGTGTCATGGCATCCATCGCAAGCTCCCGAAGGTCGTTTGAGCTACCGGTGCGTTAGCGGCGCAACAGTGGAATCTGTCCGCCGGAACTTTTTCTTCCCTATATTACTGAGAAACTCGCCAGAGGGTTGTCGACAAAAATCGTAAGATTCGCCGGTAAGGGCCGGTAAGGGAGAGAAAAGTGGCCGCAAAATCCGACGAGACCCGCACCTTCATCGGCTCTTGCCCGCATGACTGTCCCGATAGCTGCGCCATGCTGATCGATGTCAAGGACGGCCGCATCGTCGACGTGCGCGGCAATCCCGATCATCCGTTCACGCGCGGGGGGCTTTGCCTAAAGGTCAATAATTACGGCGAGCGGGTGCACAGTCCGGAGCGCCTGCTTTACCCGCTGAGACGGAGCGGCGCCAAGGGCAGCGGTCGGTTCGAACGGGTTTCCTGGGACCAAGCCTTGGGCGAGATCAAGATGCGCTGGGGAGCCATCATCGACGAATTCGGCCCCACGGCCATCCTCCCCTACAGCTACCTCGGCGCGATGGGCGTGCTCAATGGCATGACCGTGGGCGACGCCTTCTTCAACAAGCTGGGCACGACGATCACCGAGCGCACCTTTTGCGGCTCCGGCGCCTCAGTCGGCTATTACCTGTCGCTCGGCAATGTTTCCGGCATCGATCCCGAGAGCTTCGTCCAGGCCAAATACATCGTCATCTGGGCCTGCAATACGATCAGCACCAATCTGCACCACTGGCCGTTCATTGCCGAGGCCCAGCGGAATGGCGCCAAAGTGGTCGTCATCGATCCGCTGCGCACGCGCACGGCAAAGCAGGCCGACTGGCACCTCGCGCTTCGCCCCGGCACCGACGGGGCGCTCGCCCTCGGCATGATGCATGTCATCGTCGGCGAAGACCTCGTAGACCACGACTATGTGGCGCGCTACACCGAAGGCTTCGAGGCGCTGAAAATCCGTGCGCAAGACTATCCGCCAGCCAAGGTCGCCGCGATCACCGGCCTCGAGGCCGAGGATATCCGCACGCTGGCGCGAGAATTCGCCAGCGCTCAGCCAGCCGCGATCCGTATCGGCATCGCCATCGAGCGCAGTCCCGGCGGCGGCCAGGCGACGCGCGCGATCACCTGTCTGCCGGCGCTGGTCGGCGCCTGGCGCCACGTCGGCGGCGGCATCCATTTCACGCCGGAGTTCGCCTTCCCGATCAAATGGGACGATTTGATCCGCCCGGACTGGCTTCGGCCCGGCACCCGCATCCTCAACCAGTGGCAGCTCGGCGCCGCCCTCACGGGCGATCTCGACCCCCCGATCCGCTCGCTCATCGTTTACAACGCCAATCCGGCCGTCGTCGTTGCCGAGCAGGACAAAGTCATCGCGGGGCTCGGCCGCGAAGATCTCTTCACCGTGGTGAGCGAGCAGTTCCTCACCGACACGGCCCGCTACGCCGATCTGGTCCTGCCGGCGACGACGCAGGCCGAGCAGTTCGAGCTCATGTATTCCTGGGGGCAGTTTTATTTCTCG
>JAUVWK010000519.1 GCA_030604165.1 Alphaproteobacteria bacterium
AGCCGGAAGAAATAGCCGTGCCAAACCGAGGTCGTGTCGTAGACCGCGTCGCTCCGGGTAAAGGCCGGATCGATCACGGAAATCTTGGCCTCTTCGATGGGCACGAAAGCGCCGTCGATGAAGGCGATACCTTTGGCTGCCATGGCTCTTTCCTACGGTTGGCGGGGGCGAGACGCCTCAGGCGAGCAGCGACATGAGGCGGATGAGATCCCGATCGAGGCCGCGGCGGCGCCGTATCGCCTCGTCGAACGGCGTCGTCACGACGCGCCGGTCGACCTCGCCAACCATGACCCCGGTGCGCCCGGAAAACAGCGCATCCACCGCAGCGACGCCGAGCTGACTGGCCAGCACGCGGTCGCTGGCGCTGGGCTGACCGCCGCGCTGGATGTGGCCCAGGATATTGACCCGGTATTCGAGCTTGAGCTGCGCGCCCACTTCCTTGGCGAGCTGGGTAGCGCCGCCGTCGAAGCCGCCTTCCGCGACGACCACGATAACGCCGCGCTTGCCGGCCGAAAGGCGCTCGTCGATACGGTGGCAGAGCGCGTCCACGTCGGTCGGGGTTTCCGGCAGGATGGCGGCCTCGGCGCCACCGCCGACGCCGGTCATCAAGGCGATCCAGCCGCAATCTCGGCCCATGACCTCGACAAAATGCAGCAGCTCGACCGTGTGGGCGGTGTCGCGAATGTTGTCGAGCGCGTTGAGCGCGGTGTTGATGGCGGTGTCGAAGCCGATGCTGCGGTCGGTCCCGCAAATATCATTGTCGATGGTGGCCGGCACGGCGACACAAACGGGACCGCCGTCGAGCGCGACGAGGGCCCGCGCACCGCGCATCGTGCCGCCGCCACCGATCACGACCAGGCCGCCGATGCCATGGGCTTCGAGCACGCGTCGCGCCTTTTGGCGGCCGGCCTTGGTGCGGAATTTCGGCGCCCGCGAGGAGCCAAGCACGCTGCCGCCGCGTTGAATGATGTTGCCGACCGAGCGCCGGTTTAGCGCGATCAGATCGGCTTCCATCAATCCTTCGTAGCCCCGCTGCACGCCGAATACGGCGACGCCGTGGCCGAGTGCGCTGCGGACGACAGCGCGGATCGCGGCGTTCATGCCGGGCGCGTCGCCGCCGCTGGTCAGCACGCCGATCGCCTCGAGGCCGCGGGCCTGACGCCGGCGAACCGGGGCGGCCCGAGCGGAGGTTCGCTTTGCCTTGGTTGCGCTCATGGAGCCCTAACGCCCGCTGTTTTCAGAAGTTTTTTCCCTCGAAGGCGGCGACGGATTGGCGCATCGCCGGCGGGATGGGGATTTTTTCTCCCGTGGCAGCCACCATCAAGACGCACAGCGTGCTGCCCGCGCAGGCGCAACCTTGGGTCCAGGCGGCGTATTCCAAGACGAAGCTGGTGGTCCGCATCGAGGCCAGACGCGTGGTAACCAGGATGCGGTCGCCATGGAAGGCCGGTTGCTTGTATTCGACCTCGAGGCGAGCAAGGACGGGCGCCGGCGTATCGGTGCCGGGCGGCGCCAGGCCGTGCAGACGCAGATAGTTGAGCCGCGCGTCCTCGAAATAGCGCAGGAACGCCGTGTGGTTGAGATGGGCCAGACTGTCGAGGTCGCTGAAGCGAGCGCGCCGGATCATGGCGAAACGCCAACCGGGCTCGACCCCGAACTCGGAAACCAAGTCCGGATGAGCCTCGAGATCGAGATATAATTCAAATTCCCGCGCGTCCATGGGGGCAGCTCGCAAACGGTGCAACGGGCCGCGTTTGTAACAGAGCGGCCGGCGACCAGCAAGCGGCGTGCCGCCGCACAAAGGCCCTGAAATAACCGCCAAGGAGACGGAAAGATGATCAGATTTATCAACCCGGCGAACATTGTCGCGCCCGCGTCGCGCTATAGCCACGCGGCGGAGGTGGGAGCGAACGCGCGCTGGCTGCATATTTCGGGGCAAATCGGCGTCAATCCCGATGGCACGGTGGCGCAGGGCATCGAGGCCCAAACCGAGCGCGCCTGGCTGAACATCATCGCCATCCTCGAGGCCGCCGAAATGGGCCTCGAAGACCTCGTCAAAGTCAACGCGTTTCTTGTCGATCGCGAGCATTTGGCGACCGTGCGCGCCGTGCGCGACCGTCATCTGGGCGACCACCGGGCCGCCTCCACGCTCTACATCGTGGCCGGCCTGGCCACGCCGGAATGGCAGATCGAGGTGGAGGCGGTCGCGGCCAAGGCGTGAGGGGGGCGGGTAAATCGTCGATGCCGAACAGCGGAAGCGAAAAAAAATCAAAAATAATTTGCGCCGCGATGGCGGGCGCCCCGCGCCATCGCGGTCATGCCAGCGTTGCCCGCCGGAAACCAAATCTTATCGATGATCGCGCATTCGGTGGCGGATGAGCCGCTCGATCGTGCCGGGAATGCGGCCGTGGAGAGGCGGCGGCGCGCGGGTCGGGATAAGCGGCTCCGAGGGCCGCGAGCCGACGAACCGACGCCTCGAAACGGGGCGGCGCATTATCAGTAAACAGTAATAAATACAGCGTATTATGTGACTTTTCAGGGGTCGGCATGACGATTTTCTCGTCTCTGTACCAGCGTTCCAAGGGAGCGAACAGGGTGCCGCCCTATTGCCGATGACTGGCGTAGATAACCCCGGGCGCGCGACAGCAATCCGATGACCGGGTTTCAATATAAG
>JAUVWK010000431.1 GCA_030604165.1 Alphaproteobacteria bacterium
AGGTGCGGCGCGGGGAAATCCTCGGCCAGCAGGCCGAAGCCCGGGATGATCGCGGTCCACGCCCAGCCGCAGGGGTCGAAGTCGAGCAGGGTCACCTTGAGCGCGTCGCCCGGTGCCGCGCCATCGACATGGATCGGACCGGCGACCGGGTTGACGCGCTCGAAATCCAAATTCAGCAGCGCCTCGGCCTCGGTCTCCTGCGTCAGCTGGCCCATGAGCGCGTCGATGCGGTCGAATTCGACGACCGCGCCCGGCGCCACGGTCATGGCCGGCGGACGGGCATTGTCCCAGCTCAGATGGTGATGCTCGGCGTGAATCGTGCGCCCGCCGGCGCCGGCGTTCTTAGCCATGTTCGACCTCCCTGTTTGGTCCCGAAACCTGCGCGGGATATCAGGCTACACGACTAAGCGCGGTCGGCTGGGGAACGCCGCGCTCTCGTCCACCGGCAGCACGTAGGCGTTGCCGCCCGTGGTGCTCGTGGTGTTGTCATACTGCTTCAGCTCGAGGCGCGCGATCTGGTTGCGGTGGACCTCGTCGGGGCCGTCGGCGAGGCGCAGCAGGCGCGCCACGGCATAGGCGTGGGCCAGGCCGTAATCGGCGCTCACGCCGGCGCCGCCAAAGGCCTGGATCGCCCAGTCGATCACCTGGCAGGCCATGGTCGGCGCCGCCACCTTGATCATGGCGATCTCCTTGCGCGCCACCTTGTTGCCCACCGTGTCCATCAAGAAGGCCGCCTTGAGGGTCAAGAGCCGCGCCTGCTCGATCATGATCCGCGCCTCGGCGATGCGCTCCTGGGTCACGGTCTGCTCCGCCACCGGCTTGCCGAAGGCGACGCGCAGCTTGGTGCGCCGGCACATGCGCTCGAGCGCGCGCTCGGCCAGGCCGATCAGGCGCATGCAATGGTGGATGCGGCCCGGGCCGAGACGCCCCTGGGCGATCTCGAAGCCGCGGCCCTCGCCCAGCAGCATATTCGCGGCCGGCACCCGCACCTGATCGAACACCACCTCGGCGTGACCGTGCGGCGCCTCGTCGAAGCCGAACACCGGCAGCATGCGCTTGACCGTGACGCCCGGCCACGGCAGCGGCACCAGGATCATCGATTGCTGCTTGTGCCGGCTCGGATTGTCGGGGTCGGTCTTGCCCATCAGCACCAGAATCTTGCAGCGCGGATCGAGCGCACCCGAGGTCCACCATTTGCGGCCGTTGATGACATAGTCGTCGCCGTCGCGCACGATCAGGGTGGCGATGTTGGTGGCGTCCGACGAGGCCACCTCGATCTCGGTCATGGCGAAGGCCGAGCGCATCTCGCCGGCGAGCATGGGCGTGAGCCACTGTTGCTTTTGCGCCTCGGTGCCGTAGCGCACCAGCACCTCCATATTGCCGGTATCGGGCGCCGAGCAATTGAACACCTCGGGCGCGAACAGCGAGCGCCCCATCTCCTCGCAGGCCGGCGCGTATTCCAGATTGCTGAGCCCGGCGCCGGCCTCGCTGTCGGGCAGGAACAGGTTCCACAAGCCCGCCTCCCTGGCCTTGGCCTTCAGCTCGGCGAGCTTCGGGATCGGCTGCCAGCGGTCGCCCTCGTCGATCTGGGCGATCATCTCTTCCTCGTTGGGATAGACATGCTCGGCCATGAACGCGGCCACCGCGTCGCGCACTTGCTTGGTTTTTTCGCTGTACTCGAAATTCATACTGCGTCTCCCGCTGACCGCCACCTCGTTTCGCCCGCGTTACACCGGCCCGATCGCATTCTATAGCCTTTGGCGGCGATGGCGATCTAGTACCAAGGAGGTCGCCGTCGCTCTCACGCCGCTCCGGTTGGCCCCGATCGGCCGCGGCCGCCCCTGGTCGAGGATTATCGACACGGCAACGCGCCATCGGTTGAAGGATTGTTTGCTTGCACTGCTCTCCGGTATCGCTCACTGTTGCCGTATTCTCACGTTTTTTTTTGCATCGGCCCGTTTGCGGTCGTCCACGTTCAGCGTTCCTGTGGCGACGCATCTGGGCGCTAGCTTGGCCGGATGATCGGATCGTCCGGTTAGGAGCGGAGCAATGCGACGCGGTCGAAGAAATCGCGTTCATGGATCGGGGGGAACGTCATGGCAATCGCGAAATCAACGAGTATCTTGGGGCTTCTCGTGCTGGCGGCGCTTGTCTTGCTGCCGTCCGACGGCATGGCCGCTGAGTACGCAGTCCTCAACAGCGGCAATACGGCGTGGATCCTGACCGCCACCGCACTGGTCCTGTTCATGACCATGCCGGGGCTCGCGCTGTTTTACGGCGGCCTCGTCAGTTCCAAGAACGTGGTCTCGGTCTTGATGCACTGCTTCGCGATTTGCTGCGCGGTTTCGGTTCTTTGGCTGGTCTTCGTCTACAGTCTCGCGTTCGGCGATGGCGGCGTCCTCAACCCGGTGATCGGGGGCTTCGGCAAGATCTTCATGGGCGGCGTGGGGCTTGGCGCCTTGAGCGGCGATATTCCCGAAACCGTCTTTTTCATGTTCCAGATGACCTTCGCCATCATCACGCCGGCGCTGATCGTCGGCGCCTATCCCGAGCGCATGAAATTTAGCGCGGTGTTCCTGTTCAGTGTGCTGTGGGCGATCATCGTCTATGCGCCGGTCGCCCATTGGGTGTGGGGCGGCGGCTGGCTGGCCGAGCTCGGCGTGATGGATTTCGCCGGCGGCCTGGTCGTTCATACCACCGCCGGCGTGTCCGCCCTGGTGGTCGCCATCATGCTGGGCAGCCGCACGGGGCACCCCCAGGACGACCGACCCGCCCACAATCCGGGCTTGACGATGGCCGGCGCCGCCATGCTCTGGGTCGGCTGGATCGGCTTCAACGCCGGCAGCGCCTTGGCCGCCGACGCCAATGCGGGCATGGCGCTGTTGGTGACCCACGTCTCCGCGGCCACCGGCGCCCTGACCTGGATGTTCGCGCAGTGGCTTCATGGTGGCAAACCGACGCTCGTGGGCATCGCCACGGGCGCCATCGCGGGACTTGCGACCATTACGCCGGCGTCCGGCTTTGTCGGCCCCATCGGTGCCCTCGTCATCGGCTTCGCGGCCGGCCTGGTTTGCTACGTCATGGCCCACGTCATTCAGAAAGTTCTCAAGCTCGACGATTCCCTCGATGTCTTCGCGGTCCACGGCGTGGGCGGTGCCATGGGCATCCTGCTCACCAGCTTCTTCGCCGCCACGGCGCTCGGCG
>JAUVWK010000311.1 GCA_030604165.1 Alphaproteobacteria bacterium
ATATGCTTTTGTATTGCCCCTGATCGCGGTGATCGTCGGCGCGGCGTTCGCCGTCAGTCCGGCGCTCGACCTGTTCCTCGTGCCGGCCGGTGGCAACTTCGCATTGGCCAAGGGCAATGGCGGCGGTAATGGCAGTGGCAATGGTGGGGACAATGGCAACGGCGGCGGCAATGGTGTCGGCAACGGCGGCCAGGGTGCCAGCGCGGCGGGCGCTTCCGGTGTCAGCGGCCAATCGGGCCACGAGGGCGGCGCCGCGGCCAACGCCTCGCCCACCGGTATCGCCAATGCCGCCAACGCGTCGCCGACCGCGGTGAGCAACGCCTCGCCGAACTCGGCCGTAGCGGCGGCGGCTGCCGCGGCGACAGAGGGCGCTGATTCGGGCGGCGAGGATGGCGCCGATGGCGGCACCGAACCGGATGGCGGAACGACGGTCGCCGACTAGGGCTCGTCCGGAACCAGCGGGTCCGACGCCCAATAAGGCGGCGCCGTCTGAGGCCTCCGGACTCCCAGGAAATCCCGGAGTCAGGGCCTCCAGGATCTCGGGGAACGGTGACCCGGCACAAATGACGAGGCGGCCCGCCTGAACGGACCGCCCCCGGCACAAATGACGAGGCGGTCCGCCTGAACGGACCGCCTCGGTCGGTGTCGTGTCGGGTCGCGTCGTGAACAAGCCGTATCATGAATTGACTATGGTGTCTTGTCTTGACCGGACACCCGACTTGACTATGACGTCGCGCCCAAATAACGCGGCGTTGACCGACAAGTAACGCTACGCCTGTCCGGCCCAGAATTTCAACAGCAAAGTTGGGGTAACGAGACAGCAAGAGGGTGAGGGGCGGGCCCAGGACCCTCCCCGTCGCGACATGGGCTAGTGAAGCGCGCGCGCCGAGCCCCTATGATACCGCGCATGACCGGAATCGCGGACAAGGTGGCCTGGATCCTGGGCGCGGGCTCGGGCATCGGCCGCGCCGGCGCCGTGGCGCTCGCCGAGGGCGGCGCGCGCGTGGTGCTTTCGGGACAACGCGCCGGCGCGCTCGACGAAACCGCCGCGACGATCAGCGCCGCCGGCGGCACGGCACTGGTCGAGCCCCTGGATATCGCCGAATGCGATGCCGTGCAGGCGGCCGCCGATCGCATCGACGCCCGCTTCGGCCGCCTCGACATCGTCGTCAACAGCGCCGGCCACAACACGCGCCAGCGCCATTGGGCCGATTTCGACGCCGCCAAGTGGGACCGCGTCGTGGACGTGGATATCAAGGGCGCGCTCTATTGCGCCGCCGCCGCCTTGCCCATGATGCGGGCGCAAAAAGACGGCCTGATCATCAACGTCGCCTCCTGGGCCGCGCGCCACGACGCCTATGTGGCGGGGGTCGCCTACACGGCGGCCAAGCGCGCCATGCTGGCGATGAATGCCAGTATCAACATGGAGGAGGGCGTCAACGGCATCCGGGCCTGCGCCATTTGCCCCGCCGAGGTGGCCACGCCGTTGCTGCAAGAGCGGCCGCTCCAGCCGACGCCCGAGGACAGGGCGCGTATGCTGCAGCCCGCGGATCTGGCCGCCACCATCCGCTTCGTCGCCGAACTGCCGCCCCATGTTTGCCTCAACGAGATCCTGATCAGCCCGACCTGGAACCGGGCCTATATCGGCGATCTCGACCGCCGCCCGCCGCCCTCGTGAGCGCGGGCGCCGGAGGGCCATGCCGCTGCTCGCGTCCATAGCAACCGCGCTGCTGCATAGCTTGCCGCCCGAGGCGGCGCACCATGCGGCGCTCCGCCTGCTCGCCGCCGAGCTTGGACCGGCACCGAGCCTGGCCCTCAGGCCGGCGCTCGCCGGCCGCCTTTGGGGCCTCGACTTCCCGAGCCCGGTCGGCCTCGCGGCCGGCTTCGACAAGGACGCCATGGCGCTCGCCGGATTATTCCGGCTCGGCTTCGGCTTCGTCGAGGCCGGCACCGTGACGCCCCGGCCGCAAGCCGGCAATCCCGCACCCCGGCTGTTTCGCCTCGCCGAGGACCAGGCGTTGATCAACCGCATGGGCTTCAACAGCGCGGGCTTCGATGGCTTCGCGCGCAATCTCGGTCGCTTCCGGGCGCGCCCGGCGGCCGCCACGCGGCTCGTCGGCATCAATCTCGGCGTCAATCGCGACAGCGCCGACCCGGCCGCCGACTATCGCCAGGGGGTCGAGCGGCTCGGTCCGCTCGCCGACTATCTCGTGGTCAACTTATCGTCGCCCAACACGCCGGGCCTGCGCGCGCTGCAAGAGGGCGCGGCGCGGGATCGGGTATTGGCGGCGCTTTTGGCGGCCCGCGCGGCGCTCGACACACCGCCGCCGCTGCTGCTCAAGATCGCCCCCGACCTCGACGACGCGGCGCTCGGGGAGATCGGGCAAGCGGCGCTCGACGCGGGTCTCGACGGGCTCGTGCTGTGCAACACCACCACGGCGCGGCCCGCCGGCCTGCGCTCGCGGCAGCGGCGCCAGGCGGGCGGCCTGAGCGGCGCGCCGCTGCGCCCACGCGCGCTCGAGGCGTTGCGCGTCGTCTACCGGCACACCGAGGGCCGCCTGCCGCTAATCGGCGTCGGCGGCATCGCCTCGGCGGCCGACGCCTATGCGCGCATCCGCGCCGGCGCCAGCCTGGTGCAGCTCTATACCGGCTTCGTCTATCGCGGCCCGGGCCTGCTCGCTGAGCTCGCCCAAGGCCTCGCCGCCCGGCTCGAGGCCGACGGCTTCAAAACCATCGCCGAGGCGGTCGGCGCGGATCACAAGGGTTAGCCGCGCGCGCCCGCCAGCTCGGCCGCGATGCGCGCCGTCGCGGCCGCCGGATCCTGCGCGGCGGTGATGGGCCGGCCGATGACCAGCAGATCGGCCCCGTCGCGCGCCGCTTCGGCGGGCGTGGTGACGCGCTTCTGGTCCTGGCTCGCGGCCCAGGCGGGGCGGATGCCGGGCACCACGATCTCGAACTCGGGTCCGCATTCGCGCCGGAGCGCCGCGATCTCGCGGGGCGAGGCCACCACGCCATCGCAGCCCGCGGCTTGCGCCAGGCCGGCGAGCCGGAGCACCTGGTCGGCGGCGCGCGCCGCGACGCCCTGGGCGGCGAGGTCGGCGTCGTCCAGGCTGGTCAGCACGGTGACGCCGAGCAGGCGGGGGGGGCTGCGGTCGAGTCGCGCCGCCTCCTCGCGCGCGGCGCCGACCGCAGCCCGCAGCATGGCCGCGCCGCCCGCGGCATGCAGCGTGAGATAGGCCGGCGCGAGTGGCGCCACGCTGCGCACCGCGCCGGCCACGGTGTTGGGGATGTCGTGGAATTTGAGATCGAGGAAAAGCGGCGCATCGAGCGCGCCGAGCGCCGCCACGCCGTCCGGGCCCTGCGCGCAGAACAGCTCGAGGCCAAGCTTGAAGACGTCCACCTGGCCGGCCAGCGTGCGGGCCAGGGCCAGGATGGCCTCGAGGTCGCGGCCGTCGAGGGCGCAAAAGACGCGCACCCTGCGGTCACTCGTCTGGGTCATGATCGCTCTCCCCGTCGGCGCTTGTCGCTCACCCGGTTTAGGGCAAGATGGTTCTGCGTGTAAAGTAGGGCGCGCCTAAATCAGGCGACAAAACACAAAACCAAAATGAGGGGCGGCATGAGCCGAGACGACACCGCGCAAACCGTGGCGCGGGCGCTGTTGGATAGCGACGCCTTTCTGCTGCGCCCGGCGCGGCCGTTCCGCTTGACCTCGGGGCTGCTGGCGCCGTTCTACATCAATTGCCGCCGCTTGCTCTCGCACGCCGAGGCGCGCAGCCGAGTCGCCGAGGCGCAGGCCGCGGCGATCCGCGGCGCTTTCGATCTGGGCGAGATCGACATGGTGGCGGGCGGCGTCACGGCGGGTGTCCCGTTCGCCACCTTGGTCGCCGACCGGCTGGCGCTGCCGTTGGTCTATGTTCGGTCCGAGCCCAAGGGCCACGGCACCGGCAGCCAGATCGAGGGCGGCGACGTTGCCGGCAAGCGCGTGCTGCTGGTCGAAGACCTCATCACCACGGCCACCAGCATCTTGAAATTCGCCAACGCGCTGCGCGGCGCCGGCGCCACGGTGCGCGATGTCTCGGTGATCTTCTCGCGCATCACCGAGGCGGCCCTGCCGGCGCTCGCCGAGGCCGGGCTCAGCTTGGCGGTGCTATGCGACCTGGAAACGCTGTTGGCGCTGGCGCAGGCGGATGGCCTGGCGGACGACCGGGCGCTGGCCGATGTCCGTGGCTTTCTCGCCGATCCCAAGGCTTGGTCCGAGGCCCACGAACGCGCGGCCTGACAGCTATTC
>JAUVWK010000507.1 GCA_030604165.1 Alphaproteobacteria bacterium
CCGGGGCCGATGACGATGCCAGCCGAGACGAAGCGCTGTACCGGAGCGTGCTACCGCCCGGCGGCTAGCGCACCGCCATTTCCTTCGGCGACACGATCCACCGGCTGGTCGCGGCCGGGGCCGTGGATCCGGGGAAGTTCCAGCGCCTTTATGAAAGACGCGGCGGACTCCCCACCTGGGTCGCTCGGCTGTTCGCCGCGCCCTCCACCGAGCCCATCACTTTCAGCGCCCGAACCGCGCCCTATCTGCTGAACCTGCTTTGGCCGCTCGGGCTCGCAACCAAGACGGCCTTCAACGACAAGAGCCCGCTCGCCAGCGTCCAGCTTCCCTTCTTCGCCAGCACCGGCGGCTGGCGGCTCGGGAAATCGGACAAGGGCGACGTTTATTTCAACCGCGTGGAGACCATGCGGTTGGACGCCGCCCAAGAAAGCCTTGTTCTCGAGGCCGCGCGGCGAACCTTTCGCCCCTGCTGCGACAATTCGGCCTTTTTTCAGGATTGCAATCACGGCTCCGCCATGCTCGGCCTGTTCGAGCTCGCCGCCGCGCAAGGGGCGACGATCGAGGCGCTTTATCGCACCGGCGTGGCCGCCAACGCCCACTGGTATCCGAGGGAATATATCGCGACGGCATCGTATTTCCGCGCCGTCGAAGATCGGCCCTGGCACCGGGTGCCGCCGGAGATCGTGCTCAGCAAACGCTTCTCGTCGGCGAGCGGCTGGCGCGAGAACGTCGGTCCTCACGTGCGAGGCAACAAGGCGCCAGGCGGCGGCTGCGGCATCTGAGCCGACCAGCGCTCCTTGGCAAAAGCCGCACCTACCCGGCGCTAGAGCGCGGGCCGGCGCTCGTGCCAGTCGGTGGCCGCTTGGTAGGCCTGCCCCACCCGGAGCACGCCGGCCTCGTCGAAGGGGCGGCCGACGATCTGCAGGCTGATCGGCAGGCCGGCGTCCGAGAAGCCGCACGGCACCACCAGCGCCGGCAGGCCGGTGAGGTCGAAGGGCTCGGTGTTGCGCAAGAGCGCGGCGAAGGGCGTTTGCGCCACGCCGCGCACCTCGATGCTGTCCTGGCCAATCTCGGTCGCCGCGATCGGCAAGGTCGGCGTGAGCAAAAAATCCACGCGCTCGAAGACCGCTGCCATGCTTTGGCCGAGCAGGGTGCGATAGCGCTGCGCGTGGAGATAATCCTTGGCCAGCACATAGTTGCCGAGCTCGAGGAAGCCGCGCACCTGGTCGGTGTAGAGGTGGCCGTCGGGGCCGATGCGGTCGTCGTGATAGGCGATCGCCTCGGCCAGATAGATGGCGAGCGCCGCGGCCGCCGCGTGCTCGATATGGGCGATATCGACCTCTTCGATCACGGCGCCCTGCTCGGCCAGCGCGGCCAGCGCCGCGCGCACCGCCGCTTCCACCTGCTCGTCCGAGCGGTCGTAGAAATAGCGGCTCGGCACGCCGAGGCGCAGCCCCGCGACGCCGTCGTCGAGCGCCGCCAAATAGTCCGGCGCGGCGCGGCGCACGGTCGCCGCGTCGCGCGGGTCGTGGCCGACGATCGGCTGCAGCATGATCGCCGCGTCGCGCACCGTGCGGGTCAACGGGCCGGGGTGGTCCATGCTCCAGCAGAGCGGAAAAATCCCCGCCCGGCTGGCCCGCCCGTAGGTCGGCTTGAGGCCGACGATGCCGCAGCAGGCCGCGGGGATGCGGATGGAGCCGCCGGTATCGGAGCCGGTGGCGCCCGCACACAAGCCCAGCGCCACGGCCGCGCCCGAGCCGCCGCTGGAGCCGCCGGAAATATGCGCCGGGTTCCACGGGTTGCGCGCCGGACCGAACATCGAGTGCTCGTTGGTCGGGCCATAAGCGAATTCGTGGGTGTTGAGCTTGCCGAGCAGCACGGTGCCGGCCGCCCGATAGCGCGCCACCACGGTGGCGTCCTCGTCGGGGACGAAATTCTCGTGCAGGCGCGAGCCCGCGGTGCTGCGCAGCCCCTTGGTGCAGTAGAGATCCTTGTGCGCGATGGGGATGCCGTGCAGCGGCCCTTTATAGTCGCCGCGCGCGATCTCGGCCTCGGCCTGGCGCGCCGCTGCGAGCGCGCCTTCCTCGTCCGGCGTGACGAAGGCGTTGACTTTGTCGTTCTGCGCCGCCATGCGCGCGAAGCAGGCGCGCGCCGCCTCCACCGGCGAGATCTGCTTGTCGCGCAGCCCTGCGCCGAGCGCCGCGATCGACAAAGCGGCCGGATCGCTCATGTCTCGTCCTCGCGCGGCCGCTCGAGCGGCCGATAGACCGGCGCCGGCTCGATCTCTTTCAGGGGCAAGGCCCTGAGCCCGGCGATCATCGTCATCACCGATTCGAGCACGGCGGCCTGTTTTTGCGCCGCCGCCGGCGTGACCGGGTGGCCGGCGAGCTCCGCCGCCATGCCCGCGATGGTTTCGGGTGTTATCGGTTTTCGCGTCGTCATGACGTCTCCCCGTTGCTATGGTGGCGCCGCGCCTAAGCGAGCACCGCGGTGACCTCGACCTCGACCAGGATCTCCGGCGCATAAAGCGATTGCACCCCGAGCAGGGTCGCCGCGGCCGGTGTCGCGTCGCCGAAGAATTTCTTGTTGGCCTCATTGACCACCGCGCCGTCCTCGGGCTTGTAGTTCACGACATAGGTGGTCATGCGCACCACGTCGGCCGGCCCGGCGCCGGCCGCGGCCAGCACGCGCCTGATGTTCTCATGCGCCTGGGCGACCTGCGTTGCCAGATCGTCGCCGA
>JAUVWK010000047.1 GCA_030604165.1 Alphaproteobacteria bacterium
CTATGGCCGGAGCCCTAGAACGGTTTCGATTTGAACGGCTCCCGCCAAGGCCGCGGCGCGGCGAACTCAGCAGATCGGCTCGGGCAGCGCTTGATAGTCCTGCAGCTCGGCGCGGATCGAGTAGGAGCCGTAGTCCAGGTCGAATGTACGCGACACGCCGCTGGCGTTCATTAGGGCGCCGATCTCGGTGACCGGTTCGGCCTCGTCGCCGTCCAGGAGAAAATAGGCCATGCGGATCGGCCAATACCGCTCGCGCGCCGTGTCATCTGCCGCGGCGCCGGGCAGAAGACCCTCGTGCGGCCGGGCAATGAAGGTCGTCACCTCATAAGGACCACCCACCGTGGAGCCATCGAAGACGGCGCCCGCATAGTAGCTGGCGCCGGCCGTCATACGCTCGAGCAAGTTGATCGAGTAGCTCGTTGGAAAAAGCGTTCCGGCGGGCAAGTCGATTTCCACCCGTGTCGGCTCGGTAAACCGTGCGACGCCGCCCTGTTCCGAGAGTTCGACTTCGGCGGCAATCTCCTCGCTGATCTGGCCATCGAACATGTGGCGCAATTGGTAGCGAAAGCGGCTGCCATCCTTCGCTTCCCAGCCGGAATACAAGAGACCGGTCGAGGTCGCCTCGCCCTGGCTGACGGTGAGGACCAAGCGGACATATTGATTGACGATCCAGCCGTCGCAGGCATCGGCGAACTCGAAATAGAGCTCGCCGGTCGCGCCGATGATCCCGGTGGCCGATGAGGCGTTCGACAGGTGCAGGCTGTAATAGCCCCGGTGCGCCACCAGAGCCACCGTCTCGCCCGCCGCGGTCGAGGGCGGCAGGAGCCACCCGAGCCCCAGCAACAGAACGGCGAGCAGACCTTGCCCCCCCGCCCGCAACCGCGGGCTCCGCTCCCGGCGGGGCCGCCCCGGCGCGCCGCGGGCGCCGGGGCCCGGCCAGGAACGACAAAAAAACGGGCGTACGAGCATGAGGGCGACACCTTGGACGATTCGGCGGCGCCGGTAAAGCGCGCCGAAGAGACGGCGGCCCTGCCGGCGGCAATTGCCGAGCCGGGAGCGTCTAGCGCCCCGGCAAGATCTGCCCGTTCGTCGCGCCATGATCATAACTCATTGTTATTAAATGAATAAATACTGGCACGCCGATTGCACCATGGTGACTGAGCCCAGGTGCGGCCAGGTGAGAACCGCGCCAGGGCGAATCCGAGCGACGCTTAAGGAGGCTCGAACGATGGCAACGACGACCAACGCGCTTGCGACCTTGCCGGACCCGGGTTCGGAGCTGGCGATCAGCGTCGGCATGATCGCGGACCGATTGATGCGGTCGATCCGGGACGGTGGCGGCGAAATCAAGACCAATCATCGCGCCCTGTTGGAGCGTGCCCTGGCGGTCGCCGCCGAGGCCGAGCAGCGGCTCGCCGAGCAAAGCCGGCAGATCTCGCTGCTGGAAGCCCTGACCATGACCGACGAAGTGACGGGGCTGCTCAACCGCCGTGGCTTCGACCACGAATTCAGCCGGGTTTTGGCCGGTGCGCGGCGCTACGACGAGACCGGCGTGCTGGCCTTTATCGACCTCGACGATTTCAAGACCATCAACGACGTTCACGGTCATGCCGCGGGCGATCGGGTGTTGCACGTGGTCGGCCAGGTTCTGCTGGGACAGATTCGCGAATGTGACGTGGTGGCCCGCATTGGCGGCGATGAGTTCGCGGTCGTGCTCTCGAAATGCACCACCAAGAACGGGCATCGGCGCGCCACGGAATTCAGGAACCAAGTCAACGACGTGACTGTCGCCTATGGCGGCAGCGTCATCCCGGTTCGGGCCAGTATCGGAACCACCACCTTCGACGGCGAAGCGGAAATCGCCGAGCTGCTTTGCCGGGCCGACAATGCCATGTACGCCCGCAAACGCGGCAACGGGCGCCAGCATGTGCGGACGCTGGAGACGTCGCTCGAACATGGCCGCTTCAACGGCGCCGCCGAATAGGCCTACCGAGATTTATTTTTTATTCCTTCAGTGGTTGAGTGCCACCGAGACCCGCCGCGTCGCACCGTTTCATCGACGGTGACCACGACGCCGGCGGGTCGCTGGTGCGTGACCCAAGGCCAGCGCCTTCGCAGCGCCGCCAGGCCATCGCCTGAATAAGTTCCGAACTGAGCGAGACATAATGGCGCGCCGCGGGCCAAGCGGTTAAGCTCGCGCGGGCTAGGTGTCCCAGGGGCGCCAGGGGCAAAGGAGGACGACATGGCCGGACGAATCGAGGCGCGGCTCGCCGAACGCAAGATCGAGCTACCCGACGCGCCAGGCCCGGCCGGCTCGTATGTGCCCTACGTGGCCAGCGGGCCGTTCCTGTTTGTTTCGGGACAAATTCCGATGGTCAACGGCGCGCTGCCCTACAAGGGCCGGCTCGGGGCCGAGATTGACCTGGAACAGGGCCGGGCGATCGCGCGTATCTGCGGGCTCAACATCATCGCGCAAGTGAAGGCGGCGTGCGACGGCGATCTTGACCGCGTGCGGCGCTGCCTGCGGCTGAGCGGCTATGTGGCGTGCACCGACGACTTCACCCAGCACCCTGCCGTGATAAACGGCGCCTCGGATCTGATGACCGAAGTGTTCGGCGACGCCGGGCTGCATTCGCGCATCGCGGTGGGCAATCGTTCGTTGCCGCTCGGCGTGCCGGTCGAAATCGAATCGATCTGGGACATCGTTTGAGCGACAGGTCGGGTTCGATGAACGGCGGCGAAGCGCTGGTCGAGACCCTGGTTCGCCATGGCGTCGACACGGCGTTCGCCGTGCCGGGCGAAAGCTCCCTTGCCGTCATCGAGGCGCTGCGCGCGCGGCAAGATCGCATCCGCCTGGTGGTAACCCGCCATGAATCGGGCGCGAGCTTTGCCGCCGACGCCTACGCCCGGCTGACCCATCGCCCCGGCATCGCCTTTGTGACGCGGGGCCCGGGCGCCACCAATGCCGCGATCGGCATTCACACGGCGCGCCAGGATTCGAACCCGCTGGTGCTTTTCATCGGCCAGGTGCCGACCAACGAGCTGGGCCGCGAGGCGTTCCAGGAGATCGACTATCACCAGATGTTCGGCGCCATGACCAAGGGCGTCTTCCAGGCGCTTTCGCCCTCCGAGGTCGCCCCGCTGACCGGCCGGGCCTTGGCCCTCGCGGTGGACGGCCGGCCGGGCCCCGTGGTCGTGGCGCTGCCCGAGGACGCGACGGAGGGCGACGCGGCGCCGCCGGCGATTCCGGCGCCCACGCCGCGCCCTTCGCACGAGCCCGACGGCGAGGCGATCGCAAAGGCCGCCGCGCTCATCGAGCAGGCCCGTCATCCGGTGATGATCGTCGGCGAGATGATCAATTTCGAGGAGGCCCACGGCGCGCTCAATGACTTTCTGGAGGCCACGGGCGCCGGCCTGGTCAGCACCTTCCGCCGCCAGGGCATCGTGGCGACGCGCCACCCCGCCTATTTGGGCCATTTCGGCCTCGCGCTGCTGCCGTACCAAAAGGAATTCTGGGCCGAGGTGGATCTGGTGGTGGCCGCGGGCAGCCGTCTGGACGGCGCGACCACCATGGATTTCACGCTGATCCGGCGCGACCAGGCGTTGATCCACATCTTTCCCGAACGCGCCGTGGTCGCCGTCAACTATCCCGAGGTCGGCCTCGACGCCGACCTGGGCCCGGCGCTGGCGGCGCTGAACGCGGCGTTCAAGAGCCCACCGCCGGCCGCGCGTCTGGCCTGGCGCGACAAGCAGCATGAGCGCTACACGGCCTGGGCCGCGCCCGACGGCGCCAAAGCGCATGGCGCGGTGAACCTGGCCGCGGTGACGCGCGCCATGGGCGAGGCGCTGCCCGCCGACGCGACGCTGGTGAACGACGCCGGCAACTTCGCGTCCTGGCTACACCGTTATTACCCGTTCGCCGACTGGCGCGCGCAGGTGGGGCCCGCCGTCGGCGCCATGGGTTACGGCATACCGGGGGCGCTCGGCGCCCAGCTCGCCCGGCCGGACAAAATCGTGGTCGCGGTGACGGGCGATGGCGGCTTTCTGATGACCGGGCACGAGATGGTCACGGCGGTCGAGCAGAACCTGCCGATCACCGCGGTCGTGTGCGACAATGGCGCCTACGGCACCATCGCCATGCACCAGGTGCGCCGCTATGGCGCCGACAGTCGCTATGCCGTGGACCTGAAAAGCCCCGACTTCGCGGCCGCCGCGCGCGCCTGGGGAGCCGCGGCCTGGTCGGTGACGGAGACGGCGGCGTTCGCCCCGGCGTTCGCGGCCGCGCTGAGCCATGACGGGCCTTCGCTTGTTCATGTCAAGATCGACCGGCGCGACATGAGCGCCTTCGACCTCAAGGCGGAGGAATAATACCTGGCAGTGCCGGCTTGCCTGTGCCGGCGGGCGGGCCAATTTGCAATGGTATGATTCCTGCGCCGCACCGACGCCTCGAGATCGCCCCATGAGCGCACCGCAACACGCCGGCAACGCCGCACCGGAGGAAACGCCCCCGCTGGAGGCGCATATCCATAGCGCGATTCGAGAAATCGACGCCGCCGAGTGGGACGCCTGCGCCGGCGCCGCGCAGCCGTTCGTCAGTCACGCTTTTTTGCTGGCGCTCGAGCAAAGCGCATCGGCCTGCGCCGAGAGCGGCTGGCTCCCCCAGCACATCGCGCTTAGGCAGCCGGACGGCGGCATGGTGGGTGCGGTGCCGATGTATCTCAAAAGCCATTCCTACGGCGAGTATGTGTTCGATCACGGTTGGGCCGAGGCGTTCGAACGCGCCGGCGGGCGCTATTACCCGAAGCTCCAGGTCTCGGTGCCGTTTACGCCGGTGACCGGCCCGCGGCTCCTGGTGCGCGCGGACGCGGACAGCAACGCGGTACGCGACGCCCTGCTGTCGGTCTGCCTGCAACGCGCCGAACAGCTTGGCGCCTCGTCGGTGCACGTCACCTTTCCCACCCAAGCCGAAGCGGCGCTAATGACGGACGCCGGGCTCCTGCGACGCACCGGCTTGCAGTTTCATTGGCACAACGACGGTTTCGCGAGTTTCGACGATTTCCTCGCCAGCCTCGCCTCGCGCAAGCGCAAGCAGATCAAACGAGAGCGGCGCGAGGCGTGCGCCGCCGGGCTCAGCATCGTGACGCTCAGCGGCGCCGAGATCGAGGAGCGCCACTGGGACGCCTTCTTCGCCTTCTACCAGGCGACCGGCAGCCGCAAATGGGGCATGCCCTATCTGACGCGCGAGTTTTTCAGCCGCATCGGCGAGACCATGGGCGAGGCGGTGGTGCTGATCATGGTCGAGAACGCCGGACGCCCGATCGCCGGGGCGCTCAATTTCCGCGGCGCCGAGGCGCTCTACGGCCGCAACTGGGGCTGTATCGAGGAGCACCGGTTCCTGCATTTCGAGGCCTGCTACTATCGCGCCATCGACTACGCCATCGCGCACGGACTACAGCGCGTGGAAGCCGGCGCGCAAGGTCCGCACAAGCTGGCGCGCGGCTATTTGCCGCAGGCCACCTACAGCGCCCACTGGATCGCCGACCCGGGCTTGCGCGACGCCGTAGCGCACTATCTCAGACGCGAGACCGACGACGTGGACGACGAGATCGACCTACTGTCGCGCCACACGCCGTTCCGGCAAGAAGACGGCTAGGTCATGTGCTCATAAACTAGAGTTGGGTCAGCGGCGGTCTTGAGCGCTGGGGGACATCACCGGCGGGCGGAAAAAACGATCGCTTGCAACGGTGTCCGCATCGGCTTGTCGCCGAACTCCTCGACCACGGCCTGCGTGACCGCGTCGATCACCTGCTCGAGCGGCGCGGTGCCGCGCTCTTGGATCTCCAGCACGCCTGGATTGCCGGCCACCAGTCCTTCGGCCACATGCCCGGCCGACGGTCGTTCGCTCACCGTGCGTACGATGTTGACCTGTAAGTCGGCAAAACCCGCCTCGTGAAGCAAAGCCTTGATCGGGTCTATCTCATGATAACCGAACGGCAGCTTCAAAAAGGTGGGCGGGTCTTCGGCGAAGAACCGGGCGATGGTCTCGAAAGCGACCCGAGCGATCGGATTCCAAGCGAATGAATCCCATACATTGAACAGCAACTGGCCGCCCGGCTTGAGGATGCGCGCGGCTTCTCGAAGCCCGGCCAATTTATCCGGAAAGAACATCAGCCCGAACTGGCACACGGCCGCATCGAATTGCGCGTCGGCGCATGGCAACTGCAAAGCGTCCGCCTGCTCGAAAACGACGTTCTTCAGCCCCCGGCGCTTTGCCCGGGCGAAGTCCACCATCGGCTCGTTGAGGTCGGTGGCCAAGATCTCCACGTTGTCCGGCAGTGCCCGGCGCAAAAATTCCGTTGAAATACCCGTGCCGCAGGCCAGCTCCAATACCCGCCCCCCAGGGCTGACGGCGACCCGGTTTGCCAGGTCCTCGGCAAAGAAATGGAAGAACAACGGGCCCAGGTGCTCGTCGTATTTTTCGGGAATCGAACCAATGAACTGGGTATGGCAGGTCGTCATCTCGTGCGTAACTCCTTTCTCGCGGGATCGGCGGCGGGTAGTTCGGCCATTCCTGGAATGGAACCCTTCGGTGCCTGCGGCGGTCTCCGCAAAAAGCTGCCGCGAGAGCGGTTTCGTCCGCTCAGAATCCGGGCATCTCCTGCGGCACAAAAATCTGCTGCTTCTGAGCGACCCCGCGCAGTTCGAATTCGCCGATGGACTCCAACGGGGACGGGCAGCACTCGGCGAAGGTGGAAGATATGAGCACTTGGCGCTTTTGCTCTTTTGTTAAGGCCTCGATACGTGCCGCTTCGTTGGCGGCACGGCCAATCACCGTGAACTGCAAGCGCTCCGGCACACCAATATTGCCATAAGCGAGATGGCCGACATGCAGGCCGATGCCGTAGTCGAGCGGCGGCAATTGTTGTGTCGCCCGTTCTTCGTTGAACGCCTTCATGCGCTCTCCCGCTTCGGCCGCCGCGGCAAGGGCTTCGTCGCAGGCGCGCTGTTGGTTCGAATCCCGTTCGGAGAGAGGGAAAACGGCGAGCACCGCGTCGCCGATGAAACTGAGTACTTCGCCGCCATAATCGACCACTGGCCTGACCATGCATTCGAAGAACCGATTGAGAATGGCGAGGTAATCGTCCACCGGCATCGATTCGGCGAGCGCCGTGGATTGGCGCAGGTCGCAGAACCAGATGACGGCATGAAGGTCCTCGGAGTCGCCCCTTTTGATAGACCCCTTGAGTACCTTGGCCCCGGTATTACTGCCGAGATAAGTCTGCAATAGGCTGCGCGCCATGCCGCGCGCGGCGTGGACCTCGTAGAATCGACTGAGCACGGGCAGGATCTCGTGCACGCGGCCCAAATCCGCCAAACTGAAGCCACCGGGCCGGTCGGACGCGAGTGTTAGGACGTTGATCTGACCGTCCGAAAACGTCATTGGCATCGCCGTGTAATCGGTGACGCCCTCCTCCCGCAGTTGCTTCAAAATGCCAAAGTCAAGAACCGGGTTGTCGCCTTCAAGTCGGCGGCGGATGCCTCCGGCCCCGTTGAAAATCTGGACCAGGGGACTGTCGAGGAACAAAGGGCTACTGAGCGTATCGTGCGTCAGCACAAAAGAGTTTATCCCCGGCTTGTCCGAGCGCCAGACATAGGCGCTACCGATCAGCAAAGGGTGAAGGGTGCGGAGGAACACGGACAACCGGGCCAAAGGAACGCCATTGTCAACCAGCACCTTGCCCAGCCGTTCGGTCAAATCCGAGGGATTCTGGCTGTCCCATCCTTCACGCAGGAGCCAATCGATGTAGGCGCTGCCGTGGCTGGCCATGTCCGTGGGCTGCGCATCGAAGTTGCCATCCTCGTCATAGGTAACGCCGAGTTTGTCGAGCCAAAAGGCGAGACGGCCTTTTATCGCCGCCGCGTCCTCAAGCGGATTCTCGTAGCTCCAAACACTGTTCTCCACTTGTTGGTCGCCAACATTGAGGGTCCAATAGGAAGCGTTCCCCTTGAAGGGACAGTGCGTACGGTGTCGTGTGCGCCGCAGCAGATCCATGCGGACGTCTTCTCTCGGAAAATAGTAAACGGGCTGCAGCCGCGATTCCCGATAGAGAACGGCGCGTCTGCTTTCGGCGACGATTGCGCCGCTGTAAGTGACGCGGACCAACCGATCGACTTGCTCAGCCGAAATCTCATACTCGGGAAGATCCTTCCCTGGAGGTTTCGCGCTTCCTGTGTCTTCCATGGACGATGTCATGCACGTGCCTCCAGTCTAAGGCCAAGATTCTCTTGGCGAATCAGGGCGCGGCCGGATGCTTCCCAGCATGCCGGGTCGTCGTTTCCCTCCCATGGACAGGTTGGGACGGGGTCATCTTGTTTGCGAGGCCTTGACGGCCACTGCACTTCCCTTCGAGTGCTAGTTTCGCGCTCTTGCTGCTGAATCGCAACCTTGACCGAGTCTTGGCCCGCGCCTGGGCCCGCGCCTAGGCCCGCACCCGGCGCACGATGCGGCTTGCGCCGCCCGCGACCGCGTCCCAAGATCGGGGGCGAACCGACGGGAGACGGACCATGGCGCAGCCCAATATCGACCAACTGACCCAAGACGCCCTCGAGCATTATCTCTTCCCCTTGGCCAAGAAGGAGGAGATGCGCGCCGACGGGCCGATGATCTTCGTCAGCGCCGAGGGGGTCGAGATCACGGACGCCGCCGGCAAGAGCTACCTCGACATGATGAGCACGCACACCCGCGCCAGCTCGTTGGGCTATGGCGACGAACGCATCGCCAAGGCCATCTACGACCAGCTCCTGGTCCTGCATTATGCCGGGACCGTCGCCAACCTCGCCGACGTGACGGTGCGCCTCGCCGCCAAGATCGCCGAACTGGCGCCGGGCGAGCTCAGCGTCACCAGCTTCGGCAGCAGCGGCTCGGAGGCCAACGAGATGGCCTTCAAGGCGGCCAAGCAATATCACCACTTCAAGGGCGATAAGCCGCGCGCCTTCAAGATCATCTCGCGCTGGAACGCCTATCACGGCGCCACCATGGGGGCTCTCGCCGCCACCGATTATCTCGGCACGCGCCACATCACCGAGCCCGGCGTGCCCGGCTATTCGCACATCCCGGCGCCGACCTGCTACCGCTGCCCGTTTGACCGCGACTATCCGGACTGCGGCGTCGCCTGCGCCAAGCATCTCGAGGCCCACATCCAGCACGAAGGACCCGAATATATCGCCGCCTTCATCGCCGAGCCGGTGATGCAGGCCGACGGCGTGCAGGTGCCGCCCAGCGAATATTTCTCGATCGTGCGCGAGATCTGCGACCGCTACGACGTGCTCTTCATCGCCGACGAGGTGATCACCGGCTTCGGCCGCACCGGCGCCTGGTTCGCCATGGAGCATTGGGGCATCGAGGCCGACATCATGACCACGGGCAAGGCCATGACCAGCGGCTACTTCCCGTTGGCGGCGACCACCGTCAGCAAGGAGATCGCCGATGCCCTGCCGGTGTTCGTCCATATCCAGACCTACCAGGGTCATCCCGGCGGCGCGGCGGCGGCGCTCGAGACCATCGCGATCGTCGAGCGCGAGGACCTGATCGCCCGCGCGCGCGACCATGGCGCCTATTTCCTCGACGCCCTGAAGACGCTGGAGACGCTGCCCATCGTCGGTCAGGTGCGCGGCCTCGGCATGTGGACCTGTATCGACTTCACGGCCGATAAGGAGAGCCGCGCGCCGTTCGCCGACGACACGGTCAAGACGATCGTGCGGCGCATGCAGGAATTGGGCGTGCTCGGCGGCGAGGAAGGCGCGGCGATCGAGTTCGCGCCGTCCTATACGGTGAGCCGCGCGCAGCTCGATAAGTGCGTCGAGATCGCCGGGCAGGCGATTCGCGAGGTCACCAAGGAACGCGGTCTGGCGTAAGGGAGCGTGGCGATGAGCGTGAAACGCAGCGGCGTTTGGGCCGGCGTCATGGCATTGTTCCTCGGCCTGGCGCTCGGCGCCGCGCCGCTTCTGGCGGGCGAAGCCCCCTTCGGCGACCAGGTGAGCCGCGCCGTCACCAACTACAACCGCGCCACGCCGATGATCGCCACCTGTGGCTTGTTGCGGCCGGGCGCGGTGGCGGAAATCGCGGCGCACGGCTTCGCCGCCGTGCTCGACCTGCGCACGCCAGCGGAAGGCACGGCGGCGGAACGGGCCGAGGTCGAGGCGGCGGGGTTGCGCTATTTCAATATCCCCATCGCCAGGGGCCTGCCGAGCGAGGCCCAGGTGCGGGCCTTCGCCGCCATCGTCGAGAACACGGCGAACCGCCCCATTCTCGTGCATTGCGTCTCGGGCAATCGGGTCGGCACCATGTGGACCCTCTATCGCGTCGCCCAGGGCATGCCTTTCGCTTTCGCGGTGGAGCAGGGCCGCACGGCGGGCATGGGGCCCGCGCGCGAGAATGCGGTGCGCGGCCGCCTCGGCGAGCCGCCGCTCGGGCAGTAACGCGGCTTTCGTTCAAACGGCACCGGCCCGCTCCCTCTCCCGGCCACCCATGGCAGTGTACGCTTTGTGGCTGGCCGGGAGAGGGAGCGGGCCGGTGCGATTCCACGCGAGTGGAAAATGTCCGAGCGCCGCGCTGGCGGCGCCGCGTCACGCGGCGTAGCGGCCGCCGACGAAGCTGCGCCACAGCGTGCGGCGCGCGGCCGCCGTGTAGCCGCCGGTCGCGGTGTGGATCGAGGCGCGGTTGTCGCAGGCGACGATCTGGCCGGGCCGCCAGATGTGCCGGTAGTGAAAGGCGGGCTGGGTCGCGTGGGCGAATAGCTCGGCCAGCACCGCGGCGCTTTCGTCCTCGTCCAGTTCCACGATGCGCCGGGTGAAACCGGGATTGACGAACAAGACCGTCCGACCGGTCTCGGGGTGGCGGCGCACCACCGGGTGGATCACTTCGGGCGTCTTGGCCCGCTGCGCCTCGTCGAGCACCACCTTGGCGTCGTCGCCGCGGCCGCCGAAGATGTGGTGGGTCGCATTGAGGCCCGCGATACGCGCTTTGGTGGCCTCTGGCAGGGTCTCGTAGGCGCGATACATGTCGGCGAACAGCGTATCGCCCCCTTCCGCCGGCACCTCCAGCGCATAGAGAAAGGTCGCCTCCGCCGGCTCCGGCAGGTAGGAGAGATCGGCATGCCAATAGCTGCCGGCGGGCTTCGCCGTGGTGCGCCCGGCACCGCCGTCGGCGACATTGGAAATGATGCAGATCTCGCCGGTCTCGGGGTGGTGATATTGATCGAGGATATGCCGCGTGATCGGCCCGAAGCGGGCGCAAAAGGCAGCGAGCTGGCGCGCCGTGAGGCTCTGCGCCGGGATCACCAGCACGATATGGTCGAGCAGCTCGCGACACACCGCCGCGCAGGCCTCGTCGTCGAGCGGCGCGGCCACGTCGATGCCCGACACCTCGGCGCCAAACCCGCCCTTGAAGGGGTTGATGGCGAGCATCGCCCGCGCCTCAGCCCCAGCCCGCGATCACGTCGGCGGCGTTGGTGTGTTCGAGGGCGGCACGCGGCGGCGGCGGCGCGCCGTCGATCCAGGCGGGGAAAGCGACCTCGACGAAAGGGTCCGGACCGTCGTGGCGGCGCACCAGGCCGCGCGCCGCGATCTGCGGGTGCTCGATCATCTCGGCCATCTCGTGCACCGGCTCGAAGCAGCAGTCGACGTCGGCCAAGGCGGCCTGCCACTCGGCCAGGGTCTGGCGCGCGATCTCGCCCTGCACCGCCTCGATCAGGGCCGTCTGCGGCGCGGTTTCCCATTGCCGCTCGATCCATTCGGGGTGGCCCAACGCCTCGCAAAAATTCCGCCAGAACTTCTCCTCCACCGCGCCCAGGGTGACGAAGCGAGCGTCCTTGGTGCGGTAGATCTGATAGAACGCCGTGCCGCCGTTGAGGAAAACGCCGGCGCGCGGCACCTCGAAACCGGGCCGCACCATGCCGGTCAGCGTCCAGGCCTGCCAGGGCACCACCGCCTCGGCGATGCTGGTGTCGATGAAGCAGCCCTTGCCCGAGCCGCCCTTGCGGTCGCGGCCGATGAGCGCGCCCATGATGCTGAGCGCGGCCTGCATGCCCGACGCGTAGTCGGCGACCTGCGGATAGGCGGTCACCGGCCGCTCCGCCGTGCCCGAGGTGATCAGGCCGCCCATCAGCGCCATGTAGTTGATGTCGTGGCCGCCCTTCAGCCGATAGGGCCCGGTCTGCCCCCAGCCCGAGAGCGAGCAGTGGATCAGGCGCGGGTTGAGCGCCAACAGCCGCTCGTGGGCGAAGCCGAGCCGCTCCAGCACGCCGGGGCGATAGGATTGCAACAGGGCGTCGGCGCGGCCGACGAGCGCCGCGAAAGCGGCCTTGCCGTCCGCCGCCTTGAGGTCGAGCTCGACCACCCGCTTGTCGCGGTTGACCACCTTGTACCAGGCCGAGATGCCGTCCGCGTCGCGCGGACCGATGCGCCGCATGGGCTCGCCACCCGGCGGCTCCACCCGCACCACGTCGGCGCCGAGGTCGGCCAGGATCAGGCTGGCATAGGGCCCCGGCACATATTGGCTGAGGTCGAGAACGCGCAAGCC
>JAUVWK010000042.1 GCA_030604165.1 Alphaproteobacteria bacterium
GCCGGGCGGGCCTGGAAATGGGCGCGGCGCCAACAGAATGCCGGTATCGGGTCTCGCTGGTTCTGGCGCTTCGCCCTGAGCCGGCTTCCCGTGGTGCGCGACTATGCGCGTGAAATCGAGCGTTGCGCCACAGTCTTTGATGACTCAGGGTTCGACGACCCTGGTTCATGAGCGGCGCGCGGACCAAGCGATGAAGCCATACACCGACAAATTCTACCGGGAGCTCGACGACACCGCGTTGCCCTCGGCGGAACGAATCGTACCCTTGGTCGTCGATTTGCTCGCCCCGCGCAGCGTCGTCGATCTCGGCTGCGGCGATGGCTCCTGGCTGTCGGTGTTCCGCCGCCACGGGGCGACCGACATCCTCGGCGTCGACGGTGGCTGGCTCGATCCTCGGCATCTCAAGATCGCGACAGAGGACTTCCGAGTGGCCCGGCTGGATGGGCCGCTCGCGTTCGACCGCCGGTTCGACCTTGCGATCTCGCTCGAGGTTGCGGAGCATCTGCCGCCGAGCAAGGCGGCGGGCTTCGTCGCCTGCCTCACCGCGCTGGCGCCTGCGGTGCTGTTTTCCGCCGCGATCCCGGCGCAGGGCGGCGTCAACCACGAAAACGAACAATGGCCGGATTACTGGGAGGGGCTCTTTGCGGAGCGTGGCTATGAGCCGGTCGACGTCATACGCTGGCAGGTATGGAACGACCCCGCGGTGACCTGGTGGTACAGCCAAAACATTCTGCTCTATGCCGACGCGCAAACGCTGGCCAAGACTCCGGCGCTCGCCACGGCACGCCAAGCGGCGCCCGGCCCGGCGCGGGCCATCGTTCACCCCCGGCTCTACCAACAGCTCATGCGGCGCAGCCAGCCGGGCTTCAAGACCTGGCTCACCATGGCGCCGGGCGCGCTGGCCCGCTCGCTCCGCAAACTGGTCGGCAGCTGAGCACCCGCCACGCCGTCGCGTCGCGCCGTCCGCAAGGTCAAGAACGATGTGCGGGATAGTCGGATTTCTCGACCCCGCCGCGGCCCAAAGCGAGAGCGAGCGGGCCGAGATCATCGACCGCATGACGGCCACGCTGCGTCACCGTGGCCCGGATAGCAGCGGCACCTGGCTCGATCCCGACAGTGCGCTGGCGCTCGGTCATCGCCGCCTCGCCATTCTCGATCTTTCGGCCACCGGCCATCAGCCGATGGTGTCGCACTCCGGCCGCTATGTGCTCAGCTTCAATGGGGAAATCTATAACCACGGCGAAATCCGCCAGGCGCTCGAGGCGGGCGGCCGGGGAATCGCCTGGCGCGGCAGCTCCGACACGGAAGCGATGCTCGAGGCGCTCGAGCGCTTCGGGCTCGAGCGAGCGCTGGCCATGCTCAACGGCATGTTCGCTTTCGCCTTGTGGAACCGGGAGACGCGCACGCTCACGCTGGCGTGCGACCGCATGGGCGAAAAGCCGCTGTATCATGGTTGGGCCGGTGCGAGCTTTCTGTTCGGCTCGGAACTCAAGGCGCTCAGAGCGCATCCCGCCTGGCGCGGCGAGGTCGACCCCGGCGCGCTCGCGCTTTATCTGCGGTATGCCTGCGTCCCGGCCCCCTACTCCATCTATCGGGGCATCGGCAAACTGCTGCCGGGTCATTGGCTGACACTCGACTTTGCCCGTGCGGCCCCGGGAACCGCGCCTCGAATACGGCCCTATTGGTCGGCCAAGGAGGAGGCCGAACGCGCCGCCGGCGAGCCGTTCGAGGGCGATGACGAGAGTGCGTTGCAAGCCCTCGACGACAGACTGCGACAATCCATCAGTTTGCGCCGGATCGCCGATGTTCCGCTCGGCGCCTTCCTCTCGGGCGGCATCGACTCCTCCATGGTTGTGGCCTTGATGCAGGCGACCAGCGACCGCCCGGTCAAAACCTTTACCATCGGCTTCGAGGAGAGCCGCTACGACGAGGCGCCGTACGCCAAGGCGGTGGCCCGTCATTTGGGCACGGACCACACCGAGCTTTACGTCACGGACCGCCAAGCGCTCGACATCGTGCCCCGCCTGCCGGCGATCTATGACGAGCCGTTTGCCGATGTCTCGGGCATCCCGACCGTCCTGCTCGCCGAATTGACGCGCCGCCACGTGACGGTGAGCCTTTCGGGCGACGGCGGAGACGAGCTCTTTGGCGGCTACGGCCGGCACGAGGACGCGGCGCGACAATGGCGTCGCCTGCGGCTGGCGCCGCGAGCGTTGCGCGCCTTGAGTGCCGGGCTTGCGAACGCCCTGCCGGGTGCGGCCATCGACGCCTGTTTGGGGCCACTCGGCGTCGTCGCTTCCAAGCACCGCCGGCGCAGCCGCCCCGGCAGCCGCCTGCAAAAGAACCTTCTCGCCTGGGGCGCGGCCAGCCCCGAGCACCTATTCCAGAGCTATGTCACGCTCTGGAACGAGCGCCCCCTGGCCGGCGCCGCGCGGCAAGCGGGCGAGCCCCTGACCGCCTTCGACGACCCCACGCGCATCGCCAACCTCGCCTGCCCGGCGGCGCGCTTCATGTATTTGGACGCGATCACCTATTTGCCCGACGACATCTTGACCAAAGTGGATCGCGCGACCATGGCGTGCAGCCTGGAGGGCCGCATGCCGCTGCTGGATCATCATCTCGTGCAATTCGTCTGGCGCCTGCCGCTGACGCATCGGCGTCGAAAGCATCTGTTGCGCCAAGTGTTATACCGCTATGTACCGGCGGAGCTCGTCGATCGCCCCAAGGCGGGGTTCGAGCCACCGGTGGCAACCTGGCTCCGCGGCGGCTTGCGCGACTGGGCAGCGGATCTGTTGAGCGAGGAGAGCTTGCGAAGCAGCGGCTTGTTGCATCCCAAACCGATCCGGGCGCGTTGGCGGGAGCATCTCGGCGGACGACGCAATTGGCATCTGCCGCTGTGGTCCATCCTGATGTTCCAAGCCTGGCTGCGCAGCCAATGAGTTGGGTCGTGCTTTTGGCCGCCGCCTCGAGCGCCCTGGTGGCGACCGCCCTGGCCATGGCGCTGGTCCGCCGCGCGCTCATCCGCCACGATGTCATGGACCAGCCCAACCCGCGCTCGAGCCACGCGGCGCCCACGCCTCGGGGCGGCGGCATCGCGCTTGTCGCGGTGCTGCTCGCGGCGTGGCTCGCGCTTTGGCTCTCCGGCGTCACGGCCATCGACGCGCCCGGCCTGTGGCTCGCGCTTGCCGCCGCGGCCGGGCTCGGCCTGATCTCGTGGCTGGACGACGTTCGCGGCGGCCTGAGCCCCCTCATCCGGCTCGCCGGGCAAGCCGCGGCCGTCGCCGCGGGGCTGTTCGCGCTACCGGGTGAGGGATTGATTTTTCAAGGCGCGCTGCCGCTCGCGCTCGACTGGGCGCTGACCGGGCTGGTGTGGCTCTGGTTTATCAATCTGTTCAATTTCATGGATGGCATCGACGGCATCGCCGGCAGCGAAGCGGCGGCGCTCGGCGTCGGCGTTTTTCTCGCCGGGCTGCTCGCGGCCGCGGGGCAAGGGCTGGCGCCTTTCGGCCTGGCGCTCGCCGCGGCGGCGGCCGGCTTCCTGATTTGGAACTGGCAGCCCGCCAAGGTTTTTCTCGGTGACGTGGGAAGCGTGCCGCTCGGTTATCTGCTGGGGTGGCTTTTAGTGGGGCTCGCCGCGCAAGGCTTGTGGCAGGCCGCCCTGATCCTACCGGCTTATTACGTCGCCGATGCGACAACGACGCTGGTGCGCCGACTGCTACGCGGCGAGCGCGTGTGGCGCGCCCATCGCGAGCATTGCTACCAACTTGCGGTGCGCGCGGGGCGTAGCCATGCGCAGGTTGTCGCGACGATCTCGCTGGCCAATTGCGGCTTGATCGGACTCGCGCTCGCGACCCTGGCAAACGCCTGGGCGGGTTGGGCCGCGCTTGCCGCGGCCGCGGTTTTGGTGGCGTTTCTCTTGTGGTATCTTCGGCGCGCCTACACAGGGCCCTCCAATGCCGACTGAAAAAACGGGTTTTCGTATCAATCGTACTTACGCGGTCGCCGCGCACGACGTGATCATGGCGGCGGCGTCGTTCGTGCTGGCGCTGCTGCTGCGCCGTGGCGTCGACAACTTCTTCCACGAATCGGGCGCGTTTCTGGCGGAAGGGCTGCTGCTCTTCACCGTGGTCTGCGCGCTGGTCTTTTGGCGCACCCGTATTTATCGGGGCTTCTGGCGCTATACCTCGCTCAGCGATGTCGCCAAGATCGTACAAGGCGCCAGTCTTTCGATTCTGGTTTTTCTGCCGCTCTTGTTCGCCATTACGCGGCTCGAGGCATTTCCGCGCTCGGCGCTCATCATCAATTGGTTTGTGCTGCTGGCGCTTTTGATCGGCCCGCGGGTTATTTATCGGGCGCTCGCCGAAGGCAGCCTGATCGGCGCCTTCCAACGCAGCGGCGGCCACCGCATACCGGTGATCCTGGTGGGCGCCGGGGACGCGGCCGAACTGTTTCTCCGCGCCATGACCAGAGACCCGGCCGCCAACTACTGGGTGGTGGGCTTGGTGGACGACGACCCCGCCAAGATTGGCCGCCACATTCGCGGCGTCAGGGTGTTTGGCGAAATCCAGAGCCTACCGCAGGTGGTGCGACAGCTAAAACAACGCGGCATGGCGCCGCAGCGCCTGATCTTGACCTCGGACGAGCTCTCGGCCGCGGGCGTGCGCGCGCTGTTGACGGCGGCGGAGGGTCTGGGCCTGGCCTTCTCGCGCATGCCCAAGCTGACTGATTTCCGCAGCGACGCGCCGCAATCGATCACGGTGAAGCCGATCGCCGTCGAAGACTTGCTGGGTCGCCCGCAAACCGTGCTCGACCGCGAGGCCATGCGCACCCTGATTAAGGGCAAAAGGGTTTGCGTGACCGGTGCGGGCGGCACCATCGGGAGCGAGCTTTCGCGTCAGATCGCCGGCTACGAGCCGGAGCACATCACCCTGATCGACAACGCCGAATACAACCTTTACACCATCGACATCGAGCTCGGCGATCGCCACCCGAATATCCCGCGGACGCTGTATCTGGGCGACGTGCGCGACCGGCGGCGCCTGGATACCGCCTTTGCCCGCGAGCGCCCGGCACTGGTATTCCACGCGGCGGCGCTGAAACACGTGCCCATGGTCGAGGCCAATCCGAACGAAGGCGTGCTTACCAACGTCTTGGGCACGCGCAACGTGGCCGATGCCTGTGTCGACGCGCGCGTCGAGACGATGGTCTTGATCTCGACGGATAAGGCGGTCAACCCAGCCAGCGTGATGGGCGCGACCAAGCGCATTGCCGAGAGCTATTGCCAGGCGCTCGGCGCGACGCTCAGCGGTGCGCCGGCGCCGGCCGCCGCCGGCGAAGCCTCCCGGCCGGCGACGCGGTTCGTGACCGTGCGCTTCGGCAACGTGCTCGGCTCGACGGGCTCGGTGGTGCCCCTGTTCCAGCGTCAGATCGCGGCAGGCGGTCCGCTTACGGTGACCCATCCGGACGTCTCCCGCTATTTCATGACGACGCGCGAGGCCGTGCAGCTCCTCCTCCAGGCCTCGGCGCTCGGCGCGGGTACGACAGGCGCGGAAATCTACGTTCTCGACATGGGCCTGTCGGTGAAAATCCAGGATTTGGCGCGCCAGATGATCCGGCTGGCCGGCCTGACGCCCGACAAGGATATCGCCATCGAATTTACCGGCTTGCGCCCCGGCGAGAAGCTGCATGAAGAGCTGTTTCATGACTCGGAGTCGATGGTTACCACCGAGTTGCCGGGGATCCAGCGGGCCAAGCCGCGCCAAGCGGATTTAGACCCGTTGCGCGGCCAATTGGACCAGCTCGCGTCCGCGGCGCAGGCCCGGCTCACGCCCCAGACCCTTGCCTTGATTCATGCCATCGTGCCGGAGTTCGGGCCGGACGACGCCGCCATGACCCCGCAGGCGCGCGGCAGCGGCGCGCCCTGACCGATCTCCGTTCCTCAGCGTCCGACCCCAGGAGCCTCAAGATGTCCGGTGCGTCCACCCGACCCATCGCCCGCGCCCTTATCTCCGTTTCCGACAAGACCGGGTTGACCGAGCTCGGCCAATATCTCGCCGGCCAGGGCGTCGCCCTTTTATCGACCGGGGGCACGGCGCGCGCGCTGCGCGAGGCCGGGCTCGCGGTCAAGGATGTCGCGGATCACACCGGCTTCCCGGAGATGCTGGACGGACGGGTAAAAACCCTGCACCCGCTTGTGCATGGCGGCATTCTCGGGTTGCGCGACAATGTGGAGCACCAAGCCGCCATGGCAAGCCATGGCATCGAGCCGATCGACTTGGTGGTGGTCAATCTCTATCCGTTCGAGGAGACGGTCGCGAAGGGCGCCGGCTTCGACGAGTGCATCGAGAATATCGACATCGGCGGGCCGACGTTGATTCGCGCCGCGGCGAAAAACCACCGCGATGTCACGGTGGTCGTCGAGCCGTCGGACTATCGCGCGCTGATGGACGAGATGAGCGCCAACGGCGGCGCGACGAGCGAAGCGCTGCGCCGACGCCTTGCGGCAACGGCCTTCGCGCGCACCGGCAGCTACGACGCCGACATTGCGCGCTGGTTCTGGGAAAAAGAGGGCGAACCGTTCCCGACCCGGTTAACGCTGGGTGCGACGCGGCGCCAATCGCTCCGCTATGGCGAAAACCCGCATTTGCGCGCCGCTTTTTATTCGGGCGGCCTGGCCCGGCCGGGCGTTGCCAGCGCCCGGCAAATGCAAGGCAAGGAGCTCAGCTACAACAACCTCAACGACACCGATGCGGCGTTTGAGCTGGTCGCTGAGTTCGACACCCCCACCATCGCCATCATAAAACACGCCAACCCCTGTGGCGTGGCGCTGGGCTCCGACTTGACGGACGCGTATCGCAAGGCCCTGGCGTGCGACCCGGTGAGCGCCTTCGGCGGCATCATCGCGGCCAACAGGGCTTTGGACGGCGCGGTGGCGACTGAGATCGTGAAGCTCTTCGCCGAGGTGGTGATCGCGCCCGACGCCGACGATGACGCGCGCACAATCCTTGCCGAAAAGAAAAACCTACGCCTCCTGCTTGCCGGTGCCCTCCCCGATCCGACGGCGCCGGGGCTTTCGGTGCGCACTTTGGCGGGCGGCTATCTGGTCCAGGAGCGCGATACGGGCCGGGTCGAGCAAGCTTCGCTCAAGACGGTGACGCGACGGGCGCCGAGCGAGGTCGAGCTCGCCGACCTCTTGTTCGCCTTTCGCATTTGCAAACACGTCAAGTCCAATGCCATCGTCTACGTCAAGGACCGCGCCACGGTCGGCGTCGGAGCGGGCCAGATGAGCCGCATCGATTCCGCGCGCATCGCCGCGTGGAAAGCGGCCGAGGCGGCCACGGCAGCCGGCGAAGCGCAATCCCGCGCAGTCGGCTCGGTGGTGGCTTCCGACGCTTTTTTTCCGTTTGCCGACGGTCTGCTGGCGGCCGCCGAGGCGGGCGCGACAGCCGTGATCCAGCCCGGCGGCTCGGTGCGCGATGCGGAGGTGATCGAGGCGGCCGACGAAAAGGGCCTCGCCATGGTGCTGACGGGCATGCGCCATTTCCGGCACTGAGATGTGTGTATGCGCGCCGCGCTCAGGTCACGAGGAGGGTGCGGATCTGACGATTGGCGACCGCAAGCATGGAGAGATCCAAGGATCCGGCCGCCTTGAGATCGTTGAACAAACTCAGCGTGTTCTCGACCATCATCCGGTTGCCGGCAACCCAGGAATCGATCGCGGCTCCCGGTGACGCCGATGGCTCCGCCGCTTTGAGCACCGCCATGCACAAGGCCCGCTGCTGACCGTAAAGATCGTCGACGATGGCGCTGACCGCCCGGTGCTGCCAGTGGTTCCCGGTAATGAGCGCGGCCGCTCCCGCACGCAGCCAGTCAACGCCGAGCCGCGCGCCGAGCGCGAAGTAGACCCGCGCCGTATCGCCGGCGGCAAGACCGGTTGTCCCGGCGACATCGACGATATCGCACGCTGGCATCAGCGGATCGACCGCCGCGATTTGGCGCGCCAGCTCGTCCGGCACGCCGGCGTCGGCGAGGTTATGGCGGGTCGCTTCGTATCGCGCCCGCTCTTCCTCGGCGAGCACGACGTCGATCACCTCCGATAATGCCGCCACGCCGGGCGCATAGGTTTCGATGGCCCGCGAGATATCCACGGGCAGGCGTTCGGCGCGCAGAAACCACAAGGCGCCGCGGTGAAGCAGTCGGCCGGCTTCCTGCATCATGCCGATCTGGACATCGCTGGCGACCTCGTTGTCCAGTCCCTCGATGGCGTCCCATATGGTCCTCAGATCGAACACCTGCCGAGCGACGGCATAGGCGCGGACGATATCGGCGACATCGGCACTGGTCTCCTCGGTCATCTCGGCGACGAATTCGAGCCCGGTCCGATTGACGAGGCTGTTGGCCACCGACGTTGCGATGATTTCCCGCCGCAAGCGGTGGCGCTCGATCGCCGCGACTTGGCTGTCCCGGAGCGGGGCCGGAAAATAGCGCACGAGATCGACGGCGAGATAGGGATCTTCCGGCACGTCACTTTCCAAGAGGTCGGCATAGAGGGTCATTTTGGCGTAAGCCAGCAAGACGGCGATCTCGGGTCGGGTCAGGCCTTCGCCGTTTTGCTGGCGTTCCTCGAGAGTCTCGTCGTTGGGAAGAAATTCCACCGTGCGGTCGAGCCGGCCGCGCCGCTCGAGAGCGCGCATGAACCGACTGTGGGAATCCAACAGCTCCGGCGCTTCGGCCGCCGCGATGCTGATGGCTTGGGTTTGTAAATAATTGTCCTTGAGCACAAGCGTGGCGACCTCGTCGGTCATATCGGCCAGCAAGACGTCGCGCTCTTTCGTCGTCATGGCCCCATCGACCACCAGCGCATTCAACAAGATCTTGATGTTGACTTCGTGGTCGGAGCAATCCACGCCCGCGGAATTGTCCACCGCGTCGGTGTTGATGGCACCGCCGGCGCGCGCGAATTCGATCCGGCCCCGTTGGGTAACCCCGAGATTTGCGCCTTCGCCGACGACACGGCAATGCAGCTCGCCCGCGTCGACCCGAACGGCCTCGTTGGCGCGATCGCCGATATCGATCTCGCGCTCATCGCTCGCTTTGACGAAGCAGCCGATGCCGCCAAACCAGAGCAGGTCGACCGGCGCGCGCAGCAAGGCGCGAATCAGCTCGGCCGGTGTCAGCGTTTCGCGCCCGATACCGAGGCGCGCCCGCGCCTCGGGGCTTATGAGAACCGATTTGGCGCGCCGATCGAAGACGCCGCCACCGGCCGAGATACGGCTCGGATCGTAATCCGCCCAAGTGACGCGGGGTATTTCGAACAACCGCCGGCGCTCGGCGGCGCTCGCGGCCGGGTCGGGATCGGGGTCGATAAATATATGGCGGTGGTCGAACGCGCCGAGTAACCGGATATGCTCGGATTGCAGCATGCCGTTGCCAAACACGTCACCCGACATGTCGCCGACGCCGACCACGGTGAAGTCTTCGGTTTGGATGTCGCGCCCGAGTTCGCGGAAGTGGCGCTTGACCGATTCCCACGCACCGCGCGCCGTGATGCCCATTTCCTTGTGGTCGTAGCCGGCGTGGCCGCCCGAAGCGAACCCATCGCCCAGCCAGAACTGGTACTCGGCCGCCAGGCCGTTGGCGATGTCGGAAAAACTCGCCGTGCCCTTATCGGCGGCGACCACAAGATACGGATCGTCGTCGTCGTAGCGCACCACGGCCGGCGGCGGCACGACGCCGCCCTTCGCGCGGTTGTCGGCGAGGTCGAGCAAGCCGGAGATCAAGGTCTTGTAGCAGGCGATGCCCTCTTCCATGAGGGCGTCGCGACCGCCTTCGGACGGCGGCCGCTTCACGACGAAGCCGCCTTTGGCGCCAACCGGCACGATGACCGCGTTCTTGACCATCTGCGCTTTCATGAGTCCGAGAATCTCGGTCCTGAAATCCTCGCGCCTGTCCGACCACCGAATGCCGCCGCGCGCCACCTTGCCGCCACGCATATGAAGGCCCTCGACGCGGGGCGAATAGACAAAAACCTCGACCAGCGGCCGTGGCAGCGGCAGCTCGTCGAGGGCTTGCGAATCCAGCTTAAAGGCGAGATAGGACTTCGGCGCGCCGCTCGGACCCGGTTGAAAAAAATTGGTTCGCAGCATCGAATCCAGGACATTGACGTAGCGCCGCAATATGCGGTCTTGGTCGAGGCTTTCGACGGCGTCCAGATCCTCGAATATGGCCGCGCGCAAGGCGGCGATGTCGTTTTCAGCGGGCCGCTCGGGCGAGAATCGGGCGACAAAATAGCCCACCAGCTTGCGGGCGAGCGCGGGATTTTCCGCCAGCGTGTCTTCCATGTAGGCCTGGCTAAAGGGAATCCCCACTTGGCGCAAAAACTTGGCCACCGCCCGCAACACGACGACTTCACGCCAGTGCAGCCCGGCCCTCACGACCAGGCGGTTGAAGCCGTCGTCTTCGGCGTCGCCCATCCAGACTCGCTCGAAAGATTCTTGGAAGGCGTCGTGCACCGCCGGGATGTCAATTTCAGCGCCGGAAGACTCGACCATGGTGAGGTCGTGAATCCACATGGCACCGGGCTCGGCCCGGCCGACCTCCGAAATTAGCGCGCCGCCAACGGCGGCCTGGCCCGCGCGGATGCGGTAGGGGCGCTCGCTCAAGACCCGCAGGCCCATGTTCTCGAGCGGCGGTAACAAGTCGGAAAGCGGGATCGGGTGCTCCGCGTGATAGATCTTGAAATTGACCAAGCCGGCTTCCTGTTCGGCTTGACGATAGAGATTCATGGTGAGGCGGTGCGAGCGGCGCGCGGCTTCCAGATTCTCGACGTCGTCAACCGCGTTCGAGGCCGGGAAATCCTCGCGATAGGCGGCGGGAAAAGCGGCCCCGTACCTTTGATAAAGCGTGTTACCCCGTTCCTCGCCAAATCTCGCGAGCAATCTGTCCTTCACCCGATCGCTCCAGGACCGAACCGACTCCACGATTCGAGTTTCGATTTCCTCGACGTCGTAAGGCGGAATGCGGCCGGGCGCGACCTCGATGATGAAATGAAGCATGGCCAGCGGCCTATCGCTCACCTGGACGGTGAAGCTGGAGCGTACGCCCGCCAGGCTGCTTTCCAAAATCCACTGAATGTGCTGGCGGAGATCGGTGTTGTAGCGCTCGCGCGGCACATAGACGAGGCACGAGATGAAGCGCTCGAACGGATCGCGGCGGATGAACAAGCCCGGACGCCGCCGCTCGTCGACCCTGAGGATGCCGAGGCTCATCTCGACCAGCTCGTCGACTTCGATTTGAAACAACTCGTCGCGGGGTAGGGCCTCGAGAATATGTTGGAGCGCCTTGCGGTCGTGGCTCCGCGGCGACAGTGCCGAATGTTCCAGCGCGTGCCGTACCTTTTGCCGCAAGACGGGAATACTGACCGGGCTGCTGCTGTAGGCGGTGGAGGTGAATAGCCCGACGAAGCGCCGCTCGCCGACCACGTTGCCCGCGGCGTCGAATACTTTGACGCCAATCGAATCCATGGGCACGGTCCGGTGCACGGTCGAGTGCATCGCCGCCTTGGTGATCATGAGCAAGCGCGGCGCCCGCACGAATTCATAGATCTCGGGCGGCAGGCCCTCGGGTCCGCGCGCCGTCCCGAGCGGCCGCACCGAGGGGTCGCGCAAAAGACCGAGTCCGGACTCCGGCACGATGTGGTAGGTGGCGGATTCGCCGGTCGTCCCGCCAAACGCGTATTCGCGATAGCCAAGGAAGGTGAAGTGGTTGTCCGCCATCCAGCGGAGAAACGCGACACCCTCCTCCAGCTCCTCGACCGGCAAGGATGGCGGCGTGGCCTCGAGGCTCGTCGCCGTTTCGTGCAGCCGCTCGAGCGTCGCGGGCCACGCCTCGACGGCGGCGCGCACGTCTATCAAGACATGCGCGAGCCCGGCCTCGATCGCCGCCAACGTGTCCGCCCCGGTGCGGTGGTCGACCTCATAGAAGATGCACGATTCGGGCGTTAGCCCGTCGCTCGCCTCTTCTTCGCCAAATCGTATGATTTGGCCCGTGGCATCCCGTTCGACAAACAAAATCGGATGGATGACCGTGTGAACGGTCAACCCATGCTCCACCAGATATGCGGTCGTTGAATCGACGAGAAACGGCATGTCGTCGTTGATCATCGCGATGACGGTATGCCGCGACTGCCAGCCGTCTTCGTCCAGCGTCGGATTGTAGGCGCGTATCTTGGCCTGCCCCGGCTCGCGGGATTGGATGAATTCCCAATGGGCGAGCGCCGCGCCGCAAAGCTCTTCGGCCGAGCGGCCCGGCAGATCGTGGCGTGGCACGGATTGGCAATAACGCCGGGCGAAGAGCTCGATCATGGCCGTGGCGTCGGCGGGCCGATTTTCTCGTACTAGTTGTACGACCCGCTCCAGGGTCTCGGTGCGCTGCTCCTTGGCGTTGGCCAGCATCGAATGCGCTTCCCCGCTCATGGCATGCCAATATCGCTCGAAGGGCTTATATACATGCGCTAGCTTACTTAATCTGTAATGGACCGGCCGTAGGAACGCTTGGAGCTCCTCCTGCCGTGGGGTGCATAGGCCTCTTTCTCGGGAGATGCAAATCCTCAAGCGAAGAGCCAACATGTGAACCGCATGAGCGGCGCCTTGGCCAGGCCCCATAATGGATAACGGCCGCTGCCATGATCATCGTCTTCGGCTCCATCAACATCGATCTTGTCTTCACGGCGCGCGCCTTGCCGCGCCCGGGCGAAACCGTGCTTTGCCCGACCTATCGGAGCATGCCCGGCGGCAAGGGCCTCAATCAGGCGATCGCCGCCGCCCGCGCGGCC
>JAUVWK010000131.1 GCA_030604165.1 Alphaproteobacteria bacterium
AACCGCAACAATTGCTAAAGGAGAATCGAGTGAGCCGCATAGCGCTGCCCAAGGAAGACGAACTCGACACCGCCCAGCGCCAGGTTTACGACGACATCAAGGCGGGCCGGCGCGGCACCGTGCTCGACCTCTTCATGATGCTCCTACACAGCCCCAAGCTGGCCGACCGGGCGCAGCGCCTCGGCGTCTTTCTGCGCTATGAGACCAGCCTCCCCGCCCGCCTCAGCGAGCTTGCGGTGCTGACCACGGCCAGGCATTGGAATTCCTCCTACGAGTGGCACTTTCACGAGCGGGAAGCGCGCGCCGGCGGCTTGGCGCCACAGATCATCGAGGCGATTCGGGACGAGGGCGCGCCGCAATTCGAGCATGCCGACGAGGCGGCCGTCTATGCCTACACGCGGGAGATCCTCCGCAACCGTCACGCCAGCGACGAAACCTACCAAACCGCGCGGGCCCATTTCGGCGCTGCCGGCATGGTCGAGTTGACCTGCCTGATCGGCTATTACTGCATGATCGCGATGACCTTGAACGAGCATGAGGTGCCGCTCCCCGAAGGCGCGGAGCCGGCCTTGCCACCGCTCGGTTGAGAAATTTCGGGATTGAGTCGGCGCAAAAAAACGCCCCGCGGTCTCCCGCGGGGCGCTTGATTTTTTCTTGCTTCGCTTATTTATCGCGCGATTTTAACGTGCGATGTACTCATAGCGTTTGCCGAACAACACATCCATCGGAACCGCCTCGGAGATCGTCCAAGAATCGACCACGGCGGGCTGGCCGTTGGTGGTCTCGACGATCAGATAAGGCGCCTGAGCCTGATGGTGCAGGGTCTTGGTGAAGGTCCGCGTGCCGACGAGCACGGGCTCGTTGACAAAAGACTCCAAGGCCTCGACCACCGCGTCCGAATCGAACGTGCCGGCCTTCTCCACCGCCTTGGCCCACATCTCGAAGACCACATAGCCCGGATAGGTGTATTGGCTGTTGGGATACTCGCCATATCTGGCTTTGAACTTCTCATTGAAGTCCAAAACGGCTTGGCGCGGATCGTCGCCATAGATCGAAGCCTGCTCGGGCACGAAGTGGCCGCTCAGATCGGGCACCGCGCCGAGCCAATAGGTGCCGCTCATGGAGCTGCCATTGCCGATGGGGATGTCGACGCCAGCCGCGCGAAGCTGTTTGATGGCGCTCGCACCGCCTGCACCGTAGGTGCACATCTGGATGAAATCAGGTGCCTCGGACAAGGCCTTGAGGCGGTCGATCTGCGGCTGAATGGTCGGATCCTCGTTCTGGAACACGTCATGGCCCAGAACCTTGCCGCCGAGCACTTCGCGCCACATCCAATCGAAGCCGTAGCAAATGCCCTTGTTATACTCGATGACGTCGTCGAGCAGGATATAGCCCGTGCGCCAGCCTTTCTTCTTCCAGCCCCATTCGGCCAGCGCCGCACCCTGCACGGCCGCCAGGACCGAGCTCGAGAAGGAATATTTACCGATGCCCTGAACGCCGGCGAGCACGCTCTCGGCGCACAGGAAGATGGAAATTTTCTTTTGGTTTTGCGCCGCCAGTGCCGCCGGAGCGCCAAAGTCATAATCGCAGTCCACCGCGATAGCCTGGGCACCCTGATTGAGCACGGAGATACCGGCTTTCTTGCCTTCCACGCGGTCGGTTTTGGCGTCGGCAAAAACCGCCACGATCTGCTTGCCCAAGAGCCCGCCCTTGGCGTTCCAATCGTCGATGGCGATCAGTGCCGCGTCGGTCGATGGTTGACTATAGGCCTTCATCCACCCGGAGGAAGAGCCGGCGAAGCCGAACTTGATGACGTCATCCTCCGCCGCAGCCGGCAGGGCAAAAGCCATGCCGAGAGCGAGTGCCCCCGCCGCCGCAACCGATAGCATTTTGATCATTTGGTGATCTCCCTTCCATGATTCCGTTTGTTCTACGCGAAACTCGACGCATTAAGCGTATTGTGGCCGAAATGCTATTTTCTTCAAGGGCTTTTTCTCGTTTCCTTTGTTTTCATAGAATCCGATTTGCGGGCGCAAGTTGGGCCTTATTGATTATTCCGTCATCCATTTGCGGTCAGGCTGTCGCCAAAGCATCGTCGTCAGAGAATGGCAAGACGCGAACTCAAGAGATCGGTAATCAGCATCGCCCCCGGCTTGTGGGTGATGGCGATGGGCGGGCGCGCCTGCTCGAGCACCACTTGGGGCGTCACGCCGCAGGCCCAGAAGACCGGCAGCTCGCCGCCGCGCAGCCCGGCGGGATCGCCGAAATCGGGCCGTTCCAAATCCGCGATGCCGATCATCTCGGGATGGCCGATATGCACCGGCGCGCCGTGCGCGGCCGGAAACCGCGAGGTGATTTGAATCGCGCGAATGGCGTCGGCGGGCGCCAGCGGGCGCATGGAAACAACCAGCTTGCCGCGAAACCGCCCGGCGGAGGCGCAATCGATCGCGGTCCGATACATGGCGACATTACGGTTCTCCTGGATATGGCGTAGCGCCAAGCCATCGGCTAGGAGAGCCGCCTCGAAGGAGAATGAGCAGCCGAGGACGAAGGTGACAAGGTCGTCCGCCCAGAGTTCGCGAATATCGGTTGGTTCCGCCACGCACGCGCCGTCGCGAAATACGCGGTAACGCGGCAGGTCGGTCCGAATGTCGACATCCTCACCCAGGGTCGGGAGCATCGCATCGCCCGGATCGGAGCAAGCGAGAAGTGGGCACGGCTTGGGATTCGCCTGGCAAAACCGCAAGAATTCGCCGGCCCAGTCGGCGGGCAGGATCACCACGTTGCCCTGCACGTGGCCAGGCGCCAGCCCACTGGTCACGCCATCGTACTCGCCGGCTCGAAAGCGGCGTCGTTCGGATGCCGAGCCCAAATGGGACTCGGCCTTGGCGTTTATCATTGTCTCCTCCAACGCAAGACCGACATCCCACATTTCGTATCGCATAGCGGCCGAACACCGCGACAAACGCTCGCCCGAGCCCGGCTTACCATGGCGGCCTCGCGCATCGAAGTGAACCGCGATTCAGGGTCCTAGGCAAAACACATTTTGCGCATTCGTCTCGATTGCGTAATATTCACTCCGCGTGCTCGGAGCGTCATGCAGATCCGAAGATCGGAAAATTAGAGTAACGATGCGTCCGAACGCCACGGTGGAGTAGATAGAGGGCGTGCGGCGGCTTAAGCGGGAAGACGGTTTTCTTGCCCATTGTGATCACGGCGGGCCCGCGCCGCGAGGGACGCGAGGGAGATGTTCGATTGACAGTTGACGCGAGCCAGGGCACGAACGCGCCTGGCGCCGACAACGGCATGGTCCTGGAGGCCCGGGACGTCACCGTGCGCTTCGAAGGGCTGACAGCTGTCGACTCCGTCAATGAGACCCTCCATAGGCGCGAAATCCTCGGCCTGATCGGCCCCAACGGCGCGGGCAAGACCACGCTGGTCAACGCCATGACCGGCTTTCAGCGACCCACGGCGGGTCATGTGCGACTGGGCAGCCGGGTCATTTCTAGCCTGACCCCCCACTGGATCCGCCGCCACGGCGTGGCGCGCACGTTTCAAGCGGGGCGGCTGTTCCGCGACATGCCGGTGAGCGAGAACATCGAGGTTGCCGCTGTCAGCCTGGGCATGAGCCGAAAAAAGGCCCACGCGCACGCCATGGAGCTACTTGAATGGATCGGCCTCGCCGACCGCGCGGCGCTGCCGGCCGGCATTTTACCCTACACGGACGAGCGGCGTGTCGGCATCGCCCGCGCCCTTGCCCAGAAGCCGCAATTTGTCCTCTTGGACGAACCGGCCGCGGGCATGTCGGACCTCGAGTGCGACGACATCATGCACGTGGTGCGTGAAATACCGAAGCAATTCGGCTGCGGAGTCCTGCTCATCGAGCACAACATGCGGGTCATCATGGGGGTGTGCGAGCGCATCCACGTGCTCGATAGCGGCAAGACGATTTCCCGGGGCACGCCGGCGGAAGTCCAAAAGGATCCCGTGGTGATCAAGGCCTATCTCGGGCACGAGTGAGCCGATGCTGCTCGATGTCGACAATATCACCGTGCATTATGGTCGCCTCGCGGCCTTGCGTGGCATTTCCGTCACGGTCGAGGAAGGCGAAATCGTTTGCGTCGTGGGACCGAACGGCGCGGGCAAATCGACCACCCTTCTCGCCATATCCGGCGTCCTCCATCCCACCGACGGCGCCGTCACTTTCGATGGTAAGAATATCGCCGGCATGAGCCCGGAAGCGGTGGCGCGCGCCGGCATCTCGCAGGTGCCCGAAGGGCGCCACGTTTTCACCACGCTCAATGTCGAGGAAAACCTTCGCATCGGCACACGCATGCGCAAAGACAGGGCCGAGATCGAGAAGGATTACAAACGGGTGCTGGAGCTGTTCCCGGTGCTGGCGGAGCGCCGCCGGCAGCCGGCCGGAAAGCTCTCCGGCGGCGAACAGCAGATGCTGGTCATCGGCCGCGCGCTGCTGACCAGCCCGCGCATCATGACGATCGACGAACCGTCGCTGGGCCTCGCGCCCAATTTGGTGGACCGTGTCTACGAGGTGCTGCTCGAGCTGCGCCGCAACCGCGGGCTGACGCTCCTCATTGTCGAACAGAGCTCCGAGCGAGCGCTCAAGGCCGCCGACCGGCTTTACGTATTGCGCAGCGGCGAAATCCAGCTCGAAGGCAAGGCCGCCGACCTTCAGGACGGCAAGCGTGTCCGCCAAGCCTATTTCGGCTTCGAGGAAGGCGTAACGCACGAGGGCGAAGTCGACTTCTGATGGATTACGTAATCCAAACCATCATCAGCGCCCTCAGTTTCGGCAGCTTTTACGCCCTCGGCGCGCTCGGCATCGGTCTGCTGTTCAGCGTCTTGCGGCTGATAAATTTCGCCCATGGCGATTTCATCACCGTTGGCGGCTTTGCCCTGATCGTCCCCAGCTCCGCCGTCGTCGCGACCATGGCGATCGGCAGCTTTCATCCTGCCCTGCTGTTGGTCTGTATCGTCGCCATTGTCGTTTTACTGGCGCTCGTTTCCTATTTTCTGGTCTTTCAACATGTGCAGAATGCCTCGCCCGCGACGATGATGATCGTTTCCTTCGCGCTGGGCTACACCTTGCAAAACGTCATTGTCATGATCTATGGCGGGCGGCCCAAGGCGGTGAACATATTTCCGGAGTTGACCGGTCAGGTGCAACTTTCGGACGGCGTCAGTGTGCAAATATTGCAGCTCGTCATCATCGCCGTGACCTGGGTCTTGCTGATCGCGCTCGTCCTCTTCCTGAGGCGCACCCAGGTCGGCATTCAGATGCGCGCGGCGGCGGAAGATTTCCGCATGGCGCGCATGCTGGGTGTTAACGGGAAGAACGTCATTGCCCTGGCCTTTATCTTGAGCGGCGGGTTGGCCGGCATCATGACGCTGCTGTTCGTCACGCAAACCGGCGTGCTCACCTTCCGCATGGGCGTGCCGATCATGCTGTTTTTCTTTATCGCCACCGTGATCGGCGGCATGGGCAGCCTGGTCGGCGCCGTGGTGGGCGGTTATTCGGTGGGCATCGTCAGCGTCGTTTTGTCCGCCATATTGCCGGAGGAATTGCGCGGCTTCCGCGACGCCTGCGTTTTCATTCTTGTAATCATTGTCCTGCTGGCGCGGCCGCAAGGCCTGGTGCTCACCAAGGCCGCCAAGGAACGCGTCTGATGATCGAGGCCAACACCCCCCTTCTCCGCAAGGTGCGCTATTTCTGGCCGCTGATCGTGCTTTGCCTGGGCCTCTTGATCATCGTCGCCATCGTCGATTCCACGGGCGACATCATTCTCGCCCAGACGCTCGTCGAAGGCCTGGTGCGTATCGTCATCGTGGTGGCGATTTACATGTTCGTCGGCAATTCGGGCATCATCTCCTTCGGCCATATCGGCTTCGTCTTGATCGGCGCCTACGCCACGGCGTGGCAGACCTGCTGCCCCTATACGCGCGAGATGTTCATGCCCGGCCTGCCGACCTATCTGCTCAACAACAGCCATCATTTCGTCCTGGCGATATTCCTGGGCGGTGTGCTGGCGGCGGTCGTCGCCCTGATCGCGGGTTTCGCCATCATGCGGCTCACCGGCATCGCGGCGTCGATCGGCACCTTCGCCTTTATGATGGTGTTCTATTCCGCCTATCTCCGTTGGAGCACCTGGACATCGGGCGCCAGTTCCGTCATCGGCCTACCGACGACGACGACGCCTTGGGTCGGATATGCCTACGCCGTGGTCACGATCACCGCGGCGTTCCTCTTTACGCGCTCGAAATGGGGCTTGGCGCTGCGCTCGTCGCGCGACGACGAGGTCGCCGCCAAGGCGTCGGGTGTCAACGTCTTCGGGCAAAGGCTGCTCGCCTTTGTGATTAGCGCCTTCTTCTGCGGCATGGCCGGCGGCCTGTTCGGCCATTTCCTCGGCATGCTGACGGTCGATAGCTTCTATCTCGGCATGACCTTCATCACCCTCTCCATGCTCGTCGTGGGCGGCATGCAGAGCCTGGCGGGCGCGGTGATCGGCGTGGTCGTGATTTCGGTCGTGATCGACGTGTTGCGGCGTCTCGAAACAGGCATCGGCGGCTTCAGCATACCGAGCAGCTCCGCGGAAGTGGGGGTTGGCCTGATCCTGCTGTTGATCCTCATCCTCCGGTCCAGCGGCATCACCGGCAACGCCGAGATCTACTGGCCTTTCAAACGCGACGTGAGCAGCGAAGGCGCGCTGCGGCGCCAGTCCTGACCTAATCGCATCATGGGCAAACGAAGGGGCGCCGCGTGGCGCCCCGGTTGCGGTTCAGTCCACCCACCCCTTGAGGTGGGGGGCGAAGAACTTGAGGTCGAGCCTGAGGTGTTTGTTGAGCCAAACGCCGTCGCGCTTGACGTAATCGTCGTCATATTCCGCCGCCAGCCAGCGCGCTTCCTTCTGGCCCTCCTGCTTGACCGTGCAGGGCATGATGAGCCACCACTTGCCGTTCGCCGTGTCGCCATCGACCGTGATGATCGGATTGATCACCAGGTGGCCGGCAAAGACGATATCGGCCGAGATGCCGCGAAAGAATTCCTTGATCTCCTCGGTTCCGACATAGCGGCCGAAATCGTCGCCGCCGTCCCAGATGCCGTCTTCGACAAACAACGCCGCGATCCCCTCGGGGTCGTATCCGGCGTCGCAATAGGCGCAGTATTGCGCCTTCATACGCTTGATGTCGTCGATCGCTTCGAGCCGCGCGACCCGCTCCTCCAATGTCGTCTCGGTCATGGTGGCTGCCTCGTGGTTATCCGTCGCATTTTCGCGGCCGTCGGCGGTGGCCGCCTAGTACCAAGGAGCGGTAATAATGACTCATAGGGACGGCTTGCC
>JAUVWK010000412.1 GCA_030604165.1 Alphaproteobacteria bacterium
CCGCGTGGTCTCGGTCTTTCCGGCCTTCGCCCAATCCATCGCCACGGGCAACCGCCAGGCGACCCGGGCCGGCCCGGTGCAGGTCGCCGAAGCCGAGCCGGCGGAGGGCGGCGCAATCGGCCTCGACGAGATCGAACCCGGGGCAGAAATGGGCGTGCCGCCGCCGCATTTGCGGCCCGAAAACTGGCCGATTCTGCCCGAGGAAGGCGGCGCCGACGGTTACAACGATCCGCTCGAGGGCCTCAACACGGTGTTCTTCTACGTCAACGGCGCGATGGATTATCTGCTCTTCGAGCCGCTCTCGAAGGGCTATCGGTTCCTCATGCCGGACCCGTTCAAGCCGCCGATTCGGCGCGCCTTCTCCAACCTGTCGCTGCCCGTGGTCTTCGCCAACGACCTGTTGCAACTCGAGTTCGAAAAGGCCGGCACGACGCTGGCGCGCTTCGTCATCAACAGCACGGTGGGCCTCCTCGGCCTGTTCGATGTGGCCAAGGACCTCGGCCTCGAGCCGCACCGCGCCGACTTCGGCCAGACGCTCCATGTCTACGGTGTCGGCGACGGCTTCTATCTGGTGCTGCCGCTGTTCGGTCCGACGACGGCGCGCGACGCCGTCGGCATCGGCGTGGATACCTTCCTCGACCCCAGGACCTATCTGCTGGACACCACGGCGCGGATCGGGCTCGCGGTGGGCGAGGGCATCGTGCGCCGCGAGGTGCTGATCGAGCCGGTGGATTTCATCACCGAATACGCCGAAGACCCCTATACCGCGGTGCGCGCCTGGACCTACCAGCAACGCCAGCGCGAACTGGCCGAGGCCTGCAAGGACCGTACGCTGATCGTCTGTCCCGGCAACTGAAAGCCGGCCTAATACTGAGGGGGCGTGGGCTGGTGCGATTCCACGCGAGTGGAATTTACGTCTAAAGCGGCTCTTCGCCGCCCGGATAGCAGAACGAGGCGCGCGGCGCGTAGAAGCCGAAGGTGATCTCGAGGGGCGCGGCAGGCCGGAGCGCGTAAGTGGGGTGGTCGGGCGCGAGAAACTCGATCGAGAGCACCTCGAACGGCGTTACCGGCTCGCCGACATAGGCGTAGCGCCCGCTGATCAGACGCTCCCCAAGACGCGTGAGATAACGCAGATGGCCGCGCGCCACCTCGCCGATTTCGCTGCCGACGCGCGCCGTGCTGCGGATGATCGGCACCTCGCCGGCCCGCGTGGTGGCGACCAGCGTGTCGCCCTCGAGCGCCAGCGTGGTGGCTCCCGCCTCGGCCGGAATGCCGCGCTCGATGGCGTAGCCCCGCATGGCGGCGCTGGAGTTGAAATAATGCGTCCACCAGCGCCCCGGCGTATCCGCGTCGACGTCGAGACCGTCGAGATCGAGGCCCATATAGCTGAGCGAATAGGCGCCGAAATGCGAGGTCTGCTCGTCGCGATCGACGACATACTGATTGAGGTAGATGGCGCGGTTCTCGGCCGGCGCCAGGCCCTCGGGCAGGAGCAAAGCCGCCGCGGCCGGATCGGCCGGCACCCAGCAGACATAGAGCATGCGGGCGTTGGTGACGAGTTGCGGCGGCAGCAGCGGCAGTGTGGCCATGGCGGACCTCCCTAAGTTTTTTCGGCGCGCGAACCTAAGTTTCCAGCATACGCTCTGCGCACTACTCAGGTGAAGAAGTAGGGCGCGAGGCCGAGGTGATTTTCGTCCACGATGAGGCGGCGGTTGAGCGGCGGATAGGCGCGCCGGTTGCAATCCAGGCGGTCGCAAAGCCGGCAATTGACGCCGATCGGGGTCGCGCCCTCAGCTAGCGAGCGGCCGTCCGCGTAGACCATCTGGCCGGCATGCGAGACCTCGCAACCGATGGCGATGACGAATTGCTGCGCCGGCAGCGCCTGGCCGGCGCCCGGGCGCGAAACCAGCCGCGCCACGGTGAAGTAGGTGCTGCCGTCCGGCATCTGCACCAGCTCGGTGCGGGTCTCGCCCGGCGTGCGGAAGGCGCGGTGGATGCCCCAGCGTGGGCAGAGGCCGCCGAAGCGGGCGAAGTGGAAGCCGGCGGCACTGAGCCGGCGCGAAACGTTGCCGGCGCAATCGACGCGCACATAGAACAGCGGCACGCCCTTGGCGCCCGGCTTTTGCAGGGCGGTCAGGCGGGCGCAGACCTGCTCGAAGCTGGTGCCGAAGCGCTGACCGATGCGGTCGATATCGTAGCGCAGCGCCGTCGCCGCCTCGAAAAACTGCTCGTAGGGCATCAGCACCGCCCCGGCCAGATAATTGGCCAGCCCGATGCGCAGGAAGCGCCGCGCCTCGTTACCCGCCAGAGCGGCGCGCTCGACGATCTGGTCGAGCAGCTCGCGCTGGCTCAGCAGCGCGAGCTGATAGGCCACCTGGAAGCAACGGCTCTGGAGTGGCAGCACCTCCGAGAGCAGGATGCGGCGGCCGTGCCGGTCGAAGCGCCGCAAGGTGTCTTCCATCACCTCGAAAGGCAGCACCTTCACCTTCACGGCGTGCTCATGCTCGAGATAGGCGCGCAGGCCCTCGTAGAGCGCGTCCTTCTCCAGCGCGGCCTCCCGCCACAGCTGCGCGGCCGCGGCCTCCAGCTCGGGGAAGTAGTTAGCGTGCTCCTGAAAGAAATCCTGCACCTCCTCGCCGGGAAAGCGCAAGGCGGCGGCACCCTCGACGCTGTCCGCGCCGGTCAGGCCCTCGGCCAGATTCAGGGCGTTGTCGGCGAGCTCCCGATAAGCGCGGTAGAGCGTGAACACGGCCTCGCCACCGACTGGGCTGGCGGCCGCCAGGTCGCGGATGTCCTGGCTGCCGATTTCATGGCGCGCGAACAGCGGGTCGCTGAACATCTCGCTCAACAGCGCCACCACCCGCGCCTCGTCGTCGGCGGCGAAGCGCTGCAGGTCGATATCGAACACCTGGCCGAGCTTGAGCAGGAATTGCACCGTGACCGGCCGCTGATTGCGCTCGATCAGATTGAGATAGCTGGTCGAGATGCCGAGGCGCTCGGCCATCTTGGCCTGGGTCAGCTCACGCTCGCGCCTGAGCCGGCGCACCCTCTGGCCCACCATCAGCTTTTTCTCGGCCACTGGCCCCTCCTAACAGATTAGAACTATTCAAGTTTACACGGTTCCGGCTCCGTCTCCGTGCAGTGCAAAATATTTTACAAGATTTACTATCTGATTGTCGATATACTACATAGGCATACAAAAAGGCTTTTTTATTATCAATAAGTTATGGACTTTCATGCCGCATCTGTCGAACATTGCGACACGTTGCGGCGCAACATAACTGGGGGTTTTGTAGATGCCGCAAAGTGAGGTTCAGCCAATGGAGCGTGTCG
>JAUVWK010000416.1 GCA_030604165.1 Alphaproteobacteria bacterium
GTCGCGATGAAAAAGCGTTGGCGCGTGGAAATCCGGGGACAGGTCACGTTTACAGTGGACAACGTGCCTGCCCCTGTCTCGCGTGGCCTCTATATTATGGAAGAAGTGGATGAGGGAATACTGGCGCTGAGCCGCGGCGGTGAAACGACCTTTGAACTGACCCTGATGGCCGTTGCCCAGCATGTAGAATATGGGGACTTGATTTTTCCCGACCATGACTGGCCGCCATACAGGGACGACAGGCCGATCTCAGCGAAACGGGCCGTCGGGTAGCCCCAGGACCCAGACCGGCCCGAGGCGCCTCGAAGCGGAATTGCATAGCCGGAATTGCAGGGCCGGACAGAAAGCAAAATGGCGCGCCCTCCAGGATTCGAACCTGGGACCTACAGCTTAGAAGGCTGTTGCTCTATCCTCTGAGCTAAGGGCGCTTGCTCCGGCGCGACGCGGCGCGCGGGCCTTAGGGTCTTCGCAGAAAATTGTCGGCGTAGGATTTTGGCGCCACGCGCCGCTGGTGCGGCTCCTCGATCGTAAAGCTGTGCCCATGCTTCTTGGCATAGGCCACGGCCTCCTCCTTGCTCCCGAAGTCGAGCCGCACCTGCGCCTGGGTATCCCGCGAGCCGGTCCAACCCATCAGGTCGTCGACCTCGCGCGGCGCGGTGGGCTCGAATTCGAGCACCCAGCGGTGGGTTTTGGCCCGGCCCGATTGCGTTGCCGTTTTCGCCGGCGAATAGATCCGTACGTCCATGCTGCTCGATCGTGGTTGGAGCCCGGGCGCGGCGGCGCGCCCAATCCGGCGAGGGACAATACACGGCGGCCGCGCGCGGAGCAATTTTCAATGCGCGACGATGGCCCTGGAACGGCCGCTCGGCTATGATAGCAGCGGTCCGGCGGCGGCGCACGCGCCTCGCCCGCCGCGCCAAACGAGAGATGCCCGCGATAATCGGTCCGCGAAGATCCGAAGCAGCGGCGCAACGACAGGGAGAATGGCCCCGTGATCAGTCATGACGGGTATCGGTGCCGGAACGCCCACGGCATTCTGGACGCAACCTTCGGATGGTGGCTCTTGGCTGGCTTGATCGTCACCGGCCTGATCGTCGCCGGCCTGGCGCGGCCGACTTGGGCCGATGAGCCCCTGAGCGAATCTTTTTTCGACGAAACCGACTATAGCAGCACGCCCGCGAAACCCTCGACCGGCGCCGGCGATTTGCTCGCGGTGAGGAAATTCGAAGGCGAAATGGCGACGCTCAGCGCCACCATCGAGGCCTTGCAATCCTGGGATATCGCGTTCGGCGCCTGCCCGGCGTCCACGGTCGCCAATATCAAGCTGCGGGCCCATCAGGGCGACGCCGTTTCGCAGGATTGGGTGGGCAGCATGTACCTCAACGGCCATTGCGTGCCGCAGGATTTCGTCCGGGCGGCCGAGTGGTACGGCAAATCGGCCGAACAGGACAACGCCGACGCCCAGTTCAGCCTGGCCTATATGTACGAGACCGGCCGTGGCGTGCCGCAGGATTACGAACTGGCCGTGCATTGGCACACGCGCTCGGCGCACAACAACGACCTCCGGAGCCAGTTCCGCCTGGGCGTGCTCTATTATTACGGTCAAGGCGTGCCGCAAAACTTCGCCGCCGCCGCCAATTGGACCCGCAAGGCGGCGGAAAAGGGCTCGCCGCAGGCTCAGGTTCTGCTCGGCGCCATGTATGCGCGCGGCGAGGGCCTCTCCCAAAACCTGGTCGAAGCCCACAAGCTGCTCAACCTCGGCGCTGCCCGGCTGCCGTCTGGAAAAGAGCGCGAGGCGACGATTGCGAGCCGCGAGGCGATCGCGGGCAAAATGACGCCGAGCGAGATTGCCTTGGCCCAGCAACTGGCCCGCGACTGGCAGGTGGCCGCGCAATAACCGCGAGCGTGGCCGTGGCTGCCAGAACCGGTTTCACAAATCCGGCCCTCTCATCGCTCCCGGCCACTCTTGCTCGCCCTCGGCCAGCGCCAGTAAGCCAGGCGCTTTTGCAGGGGTAATTTCCCCAGAAACGGTGCTAACGGCGGGCCGACCCGGCCCTCCAGGGCGATTTTCATTCATCCGTTCTTAATCTTTTGGTAAGGTTTCCTATCCGAAATGGGTAGGGAGCCGAAGGCTGATACGCCGCTCGCCTGCCGAACCGCCATTGGCTGTGCGGGGGTCGTGCGGCTTTCGGGAGTACCGCCGTTGCCAAGGAGACGACATGGCCGAACGCCGCCGTCCGCTATTCATGATCTTGGTCGTGCTGGTGGCCCTGCCGCTCTACCTCGTGCTTGGTCTTTTGTACCTGCCGCTCCTGATCGGCGAAAAACTGCCTATCCGGCGGCTGTGGTGGGCCAAGACGGCTCATCCCGCGGTTGACGCGCGCCAGCCAACGGCGACGGCCGCTTCGAGTCAATCCCATGCCGAGCCGGAGACAACCCACCCGCCGGCGCTGGCGGCGCTGGGTCGGCAAAGACCCGAATCCTAAGACAGCTTAAGTTCGACCGGCTCCAGCCCAACCCCTCTCCGCACCTAAACATCCGCCCGAGACGGGCGGACATTTTCCAAGTCTGGATCGCCCCGTCTTGCTGCGTTTCGACACGCCCGGCGAGGGCGCGATCGGGCCTCGGATAGGCTCCGACTCGCGGTCCGATTCGCCGGTTTCAGAGCGCCTGTCCGATTAATTAGAGTATTTCTAGGGATGAATACCTCAAACGTATAACTCAATCGGATAGGCACTCCATGAAAGTAGTGCTTTAAAGATATTTTGATTGGAACTTAGGTCTCCCAGGGTAGCGCTAAATACAAATCTGCTTGGCCCGAAGAGCTCCCCCCTCGAGGAGCCGCCGGCGCTATTATCGCGCCCAGTCCGAGACCGGCCTCAGGGCGAGAAAACGGCGCCATGCAAGCCAAAAAAAAGCCCCTGCGCGAGATCTCGTGAGAGGCCGGATCGGACCGAGACACTGATCGATAGCACCATAAAAACAAACAATAAATGGTTGCTTTCCATGCCTTCGAGCCAACCCGCATTAGCGTTCGTTTTTCGAGGTTTCGGCCGCGTCGCGGCCGGCCGCGTCACTGTTGCCGCACCCGCGGCCGGGACCCTCAATCGAGCGTGCTTTCTCAGGCGAACGACAAGCGGTTCGCGGCCATTGGACGGCGGACTTGGGGCGCCGATCGTCCGGGCTGCGGAAACGGAATAAGCCTCTTCCGGTATGGCAAAAGGGCGGAAAAACCATCCCGTACGCGTGTCGGCCGACAACATTTAGTGAGTAGCTTTGAGGGATTAA
>JAUVWK010000512.1 GCA_030604165.1 Alphaproteobacteria bacterium
ACGCACTTGCCGATCTCACCCGGATGCTCGACCCGCCACGCCTCATCACGGGCGCATCGCAACGCGCCCGTGCTCATCAACCGTCAAGGAGAAAGACCGCAATGACAGTAGAACCCGACCTCAACCCGGCTGCCGAAGACGCGGCTGTCGAGGAGACGAACGCGTCCGATCCGGAAACTCTCGGAACGCCGCAACCAGCGGCGCCCGCCGCGCCGCCGGAGGCGACGGAGGCGCAGACGGATCAAACGGCCGAGCGGCTGCGCGCCGAATATGCGGAGATCGCCGCCATCGCCGCCCAAGGGGCCCGGCTTGGCGTCGCCATCGACGCCGCCGACGCCATGGCGAAGGGAGTGGCGCCGCATGCGCTGCGAAGCTCCATCCTCGACGCCCTCGCGGCACGCGCCGAGGCGAGCTCTGTCGTCGCCGTGGCGCCGTCACCGGCCGGCTCGCCGGCATCGAACGGCGGCGAAAGCCCCATTGTGCGTCGTGCGCGTGAGCGCGCCTCGGCCAACCGCAGCTGACGACAAGGAGGATCATCATGACTGTTCTCACCATGTCGCCGACCCTCGGCGACCTGCTCAAATACGAGCTCAATGCGAGCTACTGCCGCGAGGCTGTGACCCTCAAGGCTGGCACGAACTACGCGCTCGGATCCGTCCTCGGCCGGATCACCGCCTCGGGCAAGTACCGCCTGTCGCCGGACGCCGAGGTCGTCGGAGACGAGGGTGCGGAGGTCGCAACGGCCGTCCTGATCGAGGCGGTCGAGGCGACGGCCGGCGACAGGACCGGCCTCGTGGTTGCCCGCGGCCCGGCGATCGTCTCCAAGGCGGCGCTCGCCTTCGACGCCTCCGTCGATGACGCAGCCAAGACGGCCGTCAAGCACGCCGAGCTGAGCTCTGCCGGCATCGTGCCGCGCGACACCGCCTGATCCACGCTCGTCAGATCCAATCCGTCACCGGCTCCGAGGCGTCCGCCTTCGGGGCCTTTTTCATGCCCGTTCCATCCCAAGGAGACCCGACATCATGGTCGCCATGATCGACCCGTTCGACGCGGGCGGCTACTCGCTCGCCGAGATGACCCAGGCCATCAACATCCTGCCCAACGTCTACACCCGGCTCGGGCAGATGGGCCTGTTCCGCTTCGAGGGCGTAACCCAGCGCTCCGTCGTCATCGAGCAGGCCGAGGGCGTGCTCAACCTCCTGCCGACCGTGCCGCTCGGCGGCCCCGCCACCGTCGCCAATCGCGACACGCGCTCCATGCGCTCCTTCACCGTGCCGTGGATCCCCCACGACGACGTGATCACGCCGCAGGACATCCAGGGCGTGCGCGGCTTCGGCGTCGCCGACGCCGCCGATCCGCTCGCCACCGTCATGGAGCGCAAGCTCACCCGCATGCGGGTCAAACACGCCCAGACGCGCGAGTACATGGAGGTCAACGCGCTGCGCGGCATCGTCAAGGACGGCGCTGGCACGACGCTCTACAACTACTTCACCGAGTTCGGGCTGGCGCAGCTGGAGACGGACTTCGTGCTCGGCACCGCCGGCACCCAGGTCCAGGGCAAGGTGCGCGACGTTCTGCGCAAAGTCGAGACCGAGCTCAAGGGCGAGACCATTCCCGGTGTGCTCGCTCTCGTCAGCCCTGAGTTCTTCGACAAGCTGATCGGTCATGCCAAGGTCGAGGAGGCCTACAAGTACTTTTCCTCGACCGGGGCGCAGCCGCTGCGCGAGGACACCCGCCGGCGCTTTCCCTTCGCCGGCATCCTGTTCGAGGAGTACAACGCCACCGTCACGCTCTCGACAGGCGCCACCGAGACGCTGATCCCGGCCGGCGAGGGCATCGCCTTTCCGCTCGGCACCCTCGACACCTTCGTCACCCACGGCGCGCCGGCGAACCTGATCGAGACGGTCAACACGGTCGGACTTCCGATCTACGCGCGGCAGATCGCGCGACCTGACGGCAGCGCCATCGAGGTCAAGACCGAGGCATCGATCCTGCCGATCAACAAGCGGCCGCGTCTCGCCGTGCGCATCTTCTCCAGCAACTGAGCATGAGCATCTTCGCAGAGGCGATCAACGACCTCTTCGCCGATCCCAATCTCGCGCGGGATGCCATCTGGCGGGCAGGCGGCACGGGCGCGCCGGTGACCGTCCGGATTGTCTTGCGACAGCCGGATCGTGTCGAGAGCTTCGGCGAGACGCGCATCTGGAGCGAAAGCGTCATTGGCGATGTGAGAACGCACGACGCCCCGAGCCTGGCGGAAGCGGATGGGTTCGAAATCGACGGCGCGATCTACGTCGTCCAGGGAGAGCCCGTGCGCGACAGCGAACGCCTTGTCTGGACCGTGGAGCTGAGACCGGCATGAGGCTGTCCGCGACCATCATCGGTGACCTTGGTCGCATCATGGCCGAGGAGGTCAAGGCGGCCGAAAAGGCTGTCACGGCCGGTGTCGGTGAGGCGGCGGAGGGGCTCAAGACCGAGCTCAGAACACAGATCACCAATGCGGGGCTCGGCCCTCGACTGGCGCGCACCTGGCGGTCCGAGACCTTCCCCAAGGGCCAGAGCAGCATCCGGGCGGCGGGGCTCGTCTGGTCGAAGGCGCCGGGCATCATTCGCATTTACGAAGACGGCGCCACCATCCGGTCGACCAAGGGTTTCTTCCTGGCCATTCCGACCGCTGCCGCCGGACGCTTTGGCGACGGTGGCCGCA
>JAUVWK010000077.1 GCA_030604165.1 Alphaproteobacteria bacterium
CCCATCGACCAGCCGGTCACCAGCTTGATCGTCTCGATGCCGAATTTCTCGGTCACCAGGCGATGCTGCAGGCGCACATTGTCGTAGGCGGTGACGTTCGGGAAGCGCGCCCGATCGTAGGGCGGCGGTGTGTTGCTGGGCGACGACGAGAGGCCGTTGCCCAGCATGTTGGGCACGATGATGAAGTATTTCTCCGGGTCGAGCGCCATCTCCGGGCCGATGCCCCACTCGACGTCGGTGTGGTGGCCCGAATACCAGGTCGGCTGAATAATGACGTTGTCCTTGTCGCCGTTCAGCGTGCCGTAGGTCTTGTAGGCGAGGGTCGCGCCCCGCAAGGTCGCGCCGCCCTGCAACGTCTCGTCGCCCAGCTCGAAAACCTCGTAATCGCCCATCGCGCGCTCCTCCCTGGCCCGGCGGCTTGTCCTACCGCTAGTCCCACCACGCCGATCCGCGCCTTGCGCCGATCGGCGTGCTTCCAGCACTATGCGGAACCCATGCTGGCGCAGGGCGCGCGCGGAGTCCACCGAGTCCCGATCGAGTCCCGACCGAGTCGCGCCCCGCGCTCAACGAACCCGAGGGAGAGAACCATGACGAGCTGGCGCAACCGCAAAACCCTCATCCTGGGCCGCGACGACATGATGGGCCTGCTCACCGCGGCGGAATATGTGCAGTGCGTCGAGAACGCCTTCCGCCGCCATGGCGAGGGGCACTACTACATGGAGCCCAAGGGCCATATCGTGCTCGACAAATATCCCGGCGAGTGGGAGGTGATGCCCTCCTACATCGAGGAGCCGGAGGCTGCGGCCTGCAAATGGGTCTCGATCCGCGAGCAAAACCGGGCCAAGTTCGAGCTCCCCACCGTGTTCTCGATCCTCATCTATACCCACCCCGAAACCGGCTTCCCGCTCGCCATCTGCGACGGCAGCTACCACACCTTGATGCGCACCGGCGCCTCCGCCGCGGTCTCGGCCAAGTGGCTCGCGCGCAAGGATTCCAAAATACTCGCCATTGTCGGCGCCGGCGACATGGCGATGGGCGCGCTGCGCACCTGCGAGACGCTGTTCGACTGGCGGGAGGCGCGCATTTGGAGCCGCAGCCAGGCGACGCTGGATGATTTCATGGCCTCCGAACAGCCGCGTTATCCGGCGCTCGCCATCAAGCCCTCCACCAAGCTCGAGGACGTGGTGCCCGGCGCCGATGTGGTGGTGACCATCACGCCCGCGCGCGGGCCCATCGTGCGCGACGAATGGATCGCCGCGGGCACGCACATCGCCGCCGTCGGCGCCGACAAGGACGGCGATCAGGAGCTGGAGGGGGCGATCTTGCAGCGCGCGCGCATTTTCGTCGACGACATCCGGCAATGCCGCACCGACGGCGAGATCAACGTGCCGCTGGCGCAGGGCTTGATCAAAGAATCCGATATCGCTGGCGAGATCGGCGAGGTGGTCGCCGGAAAGAAACCGGGCCGCACGTCGGACAGCGAAATCACGCTGTTCGATTCGACCGGCATCGCGCTCCAGGATTCCGCCACCGTGCCGCTCGAATATGAGCGCGCCGTCGCCGCCGGCGTCGGGGTAGAGAAGAAAATGATCTCCAGCTGAGGCGGTTGATTAGCGCTTGGGGTGTTCGCCGTCGAGGTAATAGAGTTGCTTGGTGCCGAAGCCCTTGATCTCGACCTCGCCGCATTCGGAAAACAGGAAATCGTCCTTGATCAGCTCGTAGGTTTCCTCGCACAGCGCGATGCGCATCGGCTCGGCATAGCTTTCCAAACGCGCCGCCAGATTCACCCCGGGGCCGAAAATCACGAAGGAGCGCTTGATTCAAGGCCGCAATTTTGCGCATCGCCGGGGCCTCGGCGGCGCGCGGCGCCGCTTATTTGCCGGTTATTCGTCTGGCGGCTATTTGACGGTCATGACCGGGCAAGGCGCCAGGCCGCCGATCTTCGAGGAGACGCTGCCCACCAGCAGGCCCTCGATGCGGCCGAGGCCACGCCGCCCCATGACGATCAAATCGACGTCCGCATGGTTGAGGTAGCTCAGGATCTGTTCCGCCGGATCGCCGCGCAGCGTTTGCGTCTGCACCTCTTTGACGCCACTCGCTTGGATCTGACGCTCGATCGGAATCAGGATGCTCGCGTTCGCCGCCTCGAGCTCCAAGAGGTCGGCGTTTTCGACATGTTCGGAGGCGGCAAACTCCGCGACGCTTTCCGCCGCGTGCTCGCGCGCCACCACATAGACCAGATGCAGGCTGGCACCTAGTTTGGACGCCAGCTCGGCGGCAATCTCGACCGCCTTGTTGGCGTGCTCGGAACCGTCATACGCAACCAATATGTTCTTGAACATGGTGGCCTCCATGACGAGCGCGTTTTCCACTTTCGTGGGACTGCTGCACAATCCAACGCTATGTCGGCGACCGTTGCGCGGCAATGACCTGGGTCATAGAAACGCCACAAAACCCGCCGCCGGCTGCGCCCGTCGAGCCCACGGGTGTCATGAGTCCACCCGCGTGCTATGAAGGGTTTCGCCACGACACGAGGAGCCATGGCGGCAAGGGAGAGCCGGCGGCGCGCGGGCATGTTGCGCGCGATTGGCCGGGACGCGCAGGAAACCGGCGAGGCCACTGGCCGGAAGGCATTCTCGCCGGAGGCGATGGCCGCGCTCGGTAGCGTCCGGCGACACGAATTCGTGCCCAAGGCCGAGCTCGATTTCGCCTACGACAACCGGCCGCTTGCCATCGGCCATGGCCAGACCATCTCGCAGCCGTTCATCGTCGCCTTGATGACCGATTTGCTGGGCCTGAAGCAAGGCGCCACGGTGCTCGAAGTCGGCACCGGATGCGGCTACCAGGCGGCCGTGCTCGCGGCGCTGGCGGACCGGGTTTACACCATCGAAATCGTCGAGCCGCTGGCGCGCGACGCCGCCGAGCGACTGCGGCGGCTCGGCTACGCCAATGTCGAGGTCAGGGCCGGCGACGGCTACAACGGTTGGCCGGAGCACGCGCCCTACGACGGCATCATCGTGACCGCCGCCCCGCCGGCCGTACCGCCGCCCTTGTTGGAGCAACTCAAGCCCGGCGGTTGTCTGGTCATCCCGGTCGGCAAACCGGAGCGGCCCCAAGACCTCATGGCGATCCGCAAAACCACGGACGGGAGCCTGCAACGAGCCGATGTGCTGCCGGTGGCTTTCGTGCCGCTGACCGGAAAGCGGCGCCGCACGCCGGCGCGCTGAGGCCGCTCGTGCCCCCGCGAAGCGCCGCACGCCGCGGCGAATTCCGGCCCGCCGCCGGCGCCAACCTGACGCGACGGAGCGGTCGAGGATCGAGATGAAATCCGGAGGCGCCCTGCCGTCGCCGGCCGCGACCACCCGCGTCGGGCCGCTGGCGATTTTCCTGCTGCTGATTACCGGCATCGTCTACAGCCTGTTGTTTCCGGTCAACAAGATCGCCGCCAGCCACGGCGTGCCGCCGTTCGCCTACGTTTTTTGGCTTTCGCTCGGGGGCGGCGCGACCTTGCTCATCGCCTGCGCGGTACGGCGCAAGCTGCCGAAACTCGGTCTGAAAAACTTGCGCGTTTACGTGGTCGGCGGCGCCCTCGGCGTCACCCTTCCCATGACGCTCCTCGTCTATCTGGCGCCCAAGCTGCCGTCGGGGATCATCACGATGATTGTCGTGATCACCCCGTTTCTGACCTATCTCTGCGCCCTGCCCACGCGCCTCGAGCGCTTTCGCATACTCAGCGTCATCGGCCTGTTGGCGGCGCTCGGCGGGGTCCTGTTGCTGGTGCTCCCGGGCGTCAGCCTGCCGGCGCCCGGCATGGCGCAATGGGTCCTGCTCGCCCTGCTGGCGCCCGTCTGCTTCGCCGGCTTCAACGTTTTCATCGGACTGTTCGGTCAAGCGGAGACCGGTTCGTTGCAGCTGGGAACCGGCGTGCTGCTCGCGGGCGCGATCCTGCTGCTCCCCGTCACGATCGCCACCGGGCAGATCTATGCGTTTCCGAGCGCGCAAACGGCGGGCGATCTCGCCATTCTCTACGGCTGGCTGATCAACACGATCCGCTGGTGGCTGGTGTTCGAGATCATTCGCATGTCAGGCACGGTTTTTCTCTCCCAGTTCGCCTACGTCATGGTGTTCGCCGGTTTCGGCTGGGGCGCGCTGCTGTTCGGCGACAGTGTCGGCATCTATATCTGGGCGGCGACGGCGCTCCTGATCCTCGGTCTCGCGCTTGACACGCTCGGCCGGCTGCGCGAACAACGCGCCTTGGAGATCGTCTAACAAGATCCGTCTCGGTCATGGACTCATTAACTGGCGTTGCGAGTGGCGATGTCCGCTTTAGGCCCATGGGATTAAACCGCTCTCGCGGACGTTGGCGACACCCGCGTAGACACCCCGCGCGTCTGAGCCTACGCTTTGAGCGACGCCGTCCACGGGGCACGGGGAGGCCCATGGCAGAGAAGGTCGAGCGCCGACGTGCCGCGATCCTCGGCGCGGATGTCGGCGGCTGCAGCCGGTTGATGGCGGCCGCGGAATTGGGCGTGCGTTATGGGCTCGGCGCTACGGTGCAGCGCTCTGGCGACAAGCTTCACCCCTCCGGAAAAGTGTACACACCATGGGGCAACACCATTGTTCCCCTAGCTGAATCGGCAATGCTCAAAGAGAAAACTCCATGACGTCTCGTATCGTGCAGGCCTATGACACTTTGGTGCTCCACCATCCAAAGTCGGTTCTGGTCGTGCTGCTCTCGATTCTGATTTTTTTCGGTTATCACGCCAAAGACTTCAAGTTGGACGCATCGGCCGACTCCTTGTTGCTGGAAGACGACGTGGACCTCAATGTGTTCCGGAATATCCGCGAGCGATATCCGAGTGCCGACTTGCTCATTGTGACGTACACCGCCGACGAGGATCTGTTCTCGGAGCAAACATTAGAGTTCCTGAAGCAACTCCGTGGAGAACTCAGGAAAGTCTCCAGCGTGGACACGGTGTTCACGATACTCGATGCCCCCCTATTGAACAGCTCGGACAAACCGTTCACGAAAATGATCGAGGATATACCGAGCCTGGAGAAACCCGATATCGACCCGAGGAGGGCCAAAGACGAGCTGCTCAATAGCCCCATTTACCGCGAGCTCATCATCAGTGCGGATGGTCGAACCACCGCTTTGCTGTTGGGACTGGTCGAGGACCAGCAGTACAACGCCTTAGCGCAATCTCGAAATGCGCTGCGTGCCAAAAGACGAAATACCGGTCTCTCCGTTGAAGAATCCCAAACCCTGAAAGGCATCGAAACCGAATACGTTCAAGCTCGTGAAGCGTTGGACGAGCGGCGCCACCGTGACATTGCACAAATCAGGGAGATCACCGAGCGGTATCGCGGACATGGCGATTTATATCTCGGCGGCTTGCCGATGATTTCCGACGACATGGTGACATTTGTGCGCAACGACCTGATCGTCTTCGGTGGTGGCGTTCTGGCGTTTCTCATCATTGTTCTCACCGTCATCTTCCGGAAATTGCGCTGGATCGTGCTCCCCCTGCTGAGCTGCTTTTACGCCGGCCTAATCATGGTGGGCGTGCTGGGATTGAGCGGTTGGAACGTCACCGTCATCTCCTCCAATTTTCTCGCCCTTATGCTGATCGTCACCATCTCGATGAGCATTCATTTGATCGTGCGTTACCGGCAGCTCCATCGAGACCGTCCTGATGACGATCAGTTGGCACTGGTCAGATCCACCACGCACAAGATGGTGAAACCCTGCCTCTACACCGCGCTAACGACCATCATTGGTTTTGGCTCCCTGGTCGTGAGCGACATCAAGCCGGTCATCGACTTCGGGTGGATGATGAGCGCCGGTTTGGCGGTGACATTTGTCACCTCGTTTCTACTGTTCCCCACGTTGCTGATGGTGATGGGGAAAACTCGATCTAAACCCACCTTCGGCAGCGACCGGTTTCTCTTACCTGCCTATCTGGCCCGTCTGACGGAGTTACAAGGCAACAAGATCCTGGTGTTGGCGGTAATATTGACCGTCGTGAGTGCAGCGGGAATCGCCCAGCTGCGTGTCGAGAACAGTTTCATCAACTACTTCAGTGACGACACGGAAATTTATCAAGGTCTCAAGCTCATCGATGAGAAGCTCGGTGGCACTACCCCGCTGGAAATACTGATAAATTTTGGGGATGACTCCGAGGACTTGCTGACGCCCGAAGACCTCGAAGGGTTGACCGAGGACGAGATAAGAATGGAGCGGGAGTTCGCGGAATCGCTCGCCAACTCACCGGAGTATTGGTTTACCGCCGACAAGGTCCAGAGCATCAAAAACGTCCACGACTACCTCGATGGACTGCCCGAGATCGGCAAGGTGCTCTCGCTCGCTTCGGCGGTGCGGGTTGCCGAAGAATTAGCCGAAGATGAGCTGGACGCAATGATGCTGGCACTCCTGTATACCAAAATTCCCCCAGAGGTAAGAAAGGATCTCATCGACCCTTATGTCTCCATCGATGACAACGAGGCACGGCTCGTGGCGCGGGTGTTGGATTCGAAACCGGATTTACGCCGCAACGAGTTGCTGGAGACAGTGCGCCGCGATTTGGTGGAGAAGCTCGGATTCGAGGAGCAGGATGTGACCGTGAACGGGCTGCTCGTGCTCTACAACAATATGCTGCAGAGCTTGTTCTCGTCGCAAATCAAAACCATCGGTGTCGTGATGCTGGGCATTGCGATCATGTTCCTGGTGTTGTTCCGGTCCGTCAAACTGGCGATTATCGGCATTCTGCCAAACCTGCTAGGCGCCGGCGTGGTTTTGGGTGTCATGGGATGGGCGAAAATTCCCATGGACATGATGACCATCACTATCGCCGCCATCACCATCGGTATCGCCGTAGACAATGGTATCCACTACATCTACCGCTTCAGAGAAGAATACGCACTGACGAACAATTATGTGGAGACCATGCGCATTTGCCATTCCAATATCGGCAAGGCGGTGTTCTACACGACCCTGACCATCATCATCGGCTTCTCCATCTTGGTGTTTTCCAACTTCAACCCCACTATTTACTTTGGTGTGTTGATCGCGTCGGCAATGTTCATCGCCCTTTTGGCGGCACTCACGGTGCTGCCAAAGCTGATTTTACTGTGGAAACCCTTCGGCTGATGCTGGATACCTTGCTCCGGCATGCGAACGATAGCCTATTGTTGCCCCCGTTTAACCGGACAGCTCGGCCGGTTTTTGGGCCCTGATGAACTCGCGGGGCGAGCGCATGCTGAGCGGTTTCCGTTCAAGCGGCACCGGCCCACGAACAGCCTCTCACAACCATTCGATATACAGCTTGCGCTCGTTGTCGGGGACCGTGCGGCGGAAACTGTCATATTCGTGCCGTTTGATGACGCTGAAGCTCTTGCAGAAATCGGCGCCGAAGATCTGCTTGACCCAGTCGGAGGCATCGAAGGCATCCAGCGCCTTACCCCAATCGTTCGGCAGCCGCTCGAGATCCTGCTCGTCGAGATCGCCTTGCCCTGGCGGGCCGGGATCGATCTTGTTGCGGATGCCGTCGATGCCGGCGGCGAGGTAGGCGGCAAACGCCAGATACAAATTGATGTCGCCGCCGCAGAAGCGTAGCTCCGTCCGCGTGCCCGCCACCGTTTCGTTGAGGATACGAATGGCGGCCGTGCGGTTGTCGATGGCCCAGGCGCGCGAGAACGGCGCGAACTGGCCCGGCACCATGCGGCGGTAGGAGTTGGCGTTGGGAAAATAGATCGCGGTCAGCTCCTCGAGATGCGCCAGCACGCCGCCCATGAAATGGCGGCAGGTCTCGCTGATGCGGTGCGGGGCGTCGGGCGCAGCGAAGACGTTGGCGCCGGCGCGGTCAATGAGCGACAAATGCATGTGGCAGGAATTGCCGGTCATGCCGTCGAACGGCTTGGCCATGAAGGTCACGCGCCGGTTCATGTTCCAGGCCGCTTCCTTCATCGTGGTGCGGAAGAGGTGGCCGAAATCGGCCATGGCCCGGATGTCTTGATAGGGGATCGTCACTTCGTACTGACCGGGGCCGTATTCGTGGCCGCTGAACTCGAAGCCGCCATGCGCGGCCACCGCATCCAGCAAGGCCTCTTCCTCGGCGAGAAACTTGTTGCGACGGTGCATGGAATAAGCCTGCACGCCGTCGCCCATGAGACGGTAATCCTGGTCCAGGATGTAGAACTCGAGCTCCGGCGCCGCCAGCGCGCGGTATCCGAGCGCTTCGAGTTCGTCGACGATCCGCCCCAAGACGCCGCGCGGCGAGGCCTCCACCGGCCTGCCGTCCGGCCAATGGATATCGCCGATCACCAGCGCCGTGTTCGGCTGGTGGCGCAAGAGGCGCAGGCTCGCGAGATCGGGCTTGCCGATGAAATCGCCGTAACCGATGGTCTCGCCGTAGTTGGTGCCCGGCAGAACCGTCGCCTCGATATCGAAGGCAAAGAGCGCGGCGCAAAACGGCACGCCGTGCCCGAGCACATGCTCGAAATGGTCGATGCTGACCGCCTTGCCGCGGGCGACACCGGCCAAGTCGCAGATCTCGACGCGCACCTTGTCGACGCCGTGGCCGCGCAGCCAGGCCACGGCGTCGGACCGATCGCCCGAAAAAAACTGCGCTGATGATCCTCGCTCGTCCATGGTCGAATTCCCGTTCGCTCGTTCGCCTGCCAACCCTATCTCACAACCACTCGATATATCGCGCGCGCTCGTTGTCGGTCACGGTGCGACGAAAGGTCTCGTACTCGAAGCGCTTGACGGTGCCGTAGTTCCGACAGAACGCCTCGCCCAACGCCCCCTTGACCCAGTCCGAGCCGTCGAAGGCGGCGAGCGCTTCGCCCCAATCGTCCGGCAAGCGGGCGATGTCTTGCACGTCCAAATCGCCCTCGCTCGGCGCCCCGGGGTCGGTCTCGTTGCGGATGCCGTCGATACCGGCCGCGAGATAGGCGGCCAACGCCAGAAACACGTTGATGTCGCCGCCGCAGACACGAAGCTCGGCGCGCGTGCCGGCGGGCGTCTCATTGATCACGCGCACGGCCGCGGTACGGTTGTCCACGGCCCAGGCCAACGAGGTCGGCGCGAAGTTGGCCGGCACGAGACGGCGGTAGGAGTTCGAGTTCGGAAAGAAGACCGCGGTCAACTCGCTCATATGCGCCAGCACGCCACCGATGAAATGGCGGCAGGTATCGCTGATATGGAGCGGCTGGTCCGGGGCGGCGAAGGCGTTTGAACCGTCGGCGTTGGTCAACGAGAGATGCAAATGGCAGGAGTTTCCGGTTTTGCCATCGAACGGTTTGGCCATGAAAGTGATGCGCCGGCCCATCGCCATGGCCGCTTCTTTCATGGTGGCGCGGAACAGATGGCCGCAATCCGCCATGGCGCAAACCTCCTGGTAGCGCATGGTGATCTCGTACTGGCCCGGGCCGTACTCGTAATGGCTGCCCTCGATCTGACAATGCGCCGCCGCGGCGTCGAGCAACGCATATTCCTCGCTTAGGAACTCGGTGCGCTTTTGCATGGAGTAGCACTGCACGCCCTCGTCGAGCAGCCGATGCTCGTCATCGAGTAAGAAAAACTCGAATTCCGGCGCCGCGAAGGCGTCGTAGCCGAGCGCTTTCAGATCTTTGGCCACGCGCCGCAGGACGTAACGCGGGTCGCTCTCGACGGGGCTGCCGTCGGGCCAAACCAGATCGGCGATGACCTGCGCCGTGCCGCCCTCGTGGCGCAACAGCCTCAAGGAACTGAGATCGGGCTTGCCGATGAAATCGCCATAGCCGATGGTTTCGGCAAAATCGGTACCCGGCACCACATTGGCCAGCACGTCGAAGGCCAGCGCGGAGGCGCAAAAAGCAACGCCGTGCTCGAGAATATGTTCGACCTGATCGATGGCGATGGCCTTGCCGCGCGCGACGCCCCCGAAATCGGCCCACTCGACGCGCAGCCGCTCGACGCCGTTGGCGCGCA
>JAUVWK010000248.1 GCA_030604165.1 Alphaproteobacteria bacterium
CCGACCGGGCGAGCTGTCCGTCCGCCGCGTCGGCCTCGTTGGCGAGCACCGAGAGCGGCGTCTTCAAGGCGTGCGCGAGGTTGCCGACATGGGTACGCGCGCGCTCCACCACCACCGAGTTGTGCGCGAGCAGCGCGTTGAGCTCGTCGGCGAGCGGCGTGACTTCGGCGGGGAAGCGCCCCTCGAGCCGGTCCACGCGGCCACGGCGAATCTCGGCCAACGCCGCGCTGATCCGCCTGAGCGGTTGCAAGCCATAACGCACCTGGATCAAGACGGCGACGATGAGGCCGAGCCCGAGCACGCCGAGCGACCAGGCGAGGGTACTGTTGAAGCGCTGGACCTCGCGCTCGACGCCGCTCAGATCGGCTGCGACGGTAAAGCGCGTCGGCGTCTCGAAGCCGGGCAGCACGATGTCGCGCGCGATCACGCGCAAGGCCTCGCCGTCGGGTCCGGCGCCGAACGCGCGGCCCACCGGGCCCTGGTCGGCGCGTGCGCCGCTGTCGAGTGTCTGGTCGAACAGCGAGCGCGAGCGAAGCAGCTGACCGTCCGTCGTGCCGATCTGCCAGTACCAGCCCGAATAGGCCTGCTCGAAGCGCGGCTCGCCCAGGGGCCGCGCCAGGCGCAGCGGCTCGCCCGGCTCGGCCTCGCTCACGGCGACCAGGCTTTCCAGCAAACCGATCAAGCGGGCGTCGAAGTTCTGCTCCACTGAATCGCGAAACAACGACGACAGGATCACGCCGCCGACCGCGAGCGCGGCGATCACCCACAGCGCCGCGCCCGCGACCAGGCGAAAGGCGAGTGAGTTAGGTTTCATCGCCGGGCGCCGCCAGGCGGTAGCCGAGGCCGCGCACGGTGTGAATCAGCGCCGCGCCGAGCTTTTTGCGCAGCCGGCCGACGAATACTTCGATGGTGTTCGAATCGCGGTCGAAATCCTGATCGTAGAGATGCTCGACCAGCTCGGTGCGCGAGACGACGCGGCCCTGGTGGTGCATCAGATAGGCGAGCAGGCGGTATTCCTGGGCCGTCAGCTTGACCGGATTGTCACGCACCGTGACCCGGGCCGCCTTGGTGTCCACGCGCAGCGGTCCGCATTCCAGGTCGCTCGAGGCGTGGCCGGCGGCGCGGCGCAGCAGCGCCCGCACGCGGGCCAGTACCTCCTCCATGTAGAACGGCTTGGCCACATAGTCGTCGGCGCCGGCGTCGAAGCCGGCGACCTTCTCGCTCCATTGGTCGCGCGCGGTCAACACCAGCACCGGCATGGTTCGTCCGGCCTTGCGCCAGCGCGCCAACACGGTCATGCCATCGAGCCCGGGCAGGCCGAGGTCGAGCACGACGGCATCGTAGGGCTCGCTATCGCCGAGATAGTGGCCTTCCTCGCCGTCATGGGCGACATCCACGACATAGCCGGCGCCGCGCAACGCCGTGGCGATTTGGCGGGCCAGATCCGGGTCGTCTTCAACCACCAGGAGCCGCATCGCTCTCCTCGCTTCCGTGCGCGATCGCCCTCATCGCTCCCTCAGGACTTGCCCGCTCTTGGCGTCGACGATCAGCACCGTGACCCGGTCGTCGGGGCGCAGGATACGGAGCCGGTAGATCAGGACGCCACGGCGGCGCATCAGGTCGGCATCCAGCAAGCGGCCCGGGTAGCGGCCGCGCACGCCGCGCAGGATGGCGCCGAGCGGGCGCGCCTCGCCGGCCTGGACGGCGTCGCGCGCGCGGTCTTGATCGCCGGCCGGCGCGAGCGTCGGCGCGGCCGAGAGCACGGTGAGGGCGATCAAACAAGCGAGCAGCCATCGCATGGCGGGAGCCTAGTGCAGGGCAACTGAACGCGGCGTGAACGGCCCGGGATATTTTGGTCGGGTCATGCCGGGCCGGCCCTGCCGCGCCGAAGCGGTTCGCGGCGCCTCAGACTAGCACGAAACAAGGCCCGGGGCCGCGCCGGCTGGATCGTCCGGTAAGGCTGTCGTATGGTGCGCGGGCCGGCACGAGGCCGGGCAATCGGGCCACGACCGCGCAACGGGTGAGGCATGTACAAGGCGATCTACGCCTATCCCTGGGACTTGGCGGAAGAGGGGCTCGAGCCGGTGTTGCGCCGCGTTCGCGAGGCCGGGCTCAATACCGTCACGCTGGCGGCGAGCTACCACGCCGGCAAGTTCCTGCGCCCGCACGCGCCCGGGCGGAAGGTCTATTTTCCGGAGGACGGCACGGTCTATTTCCGGCCCGACCCGGCGCGCTACGGCGCCATCCAGCCGATCGTGAACAGCCTGGTGGCGGAGCACGACGTGCTGGCCGAGCTTGCCCGGCAAGCGCCCGATATGGCGCGCGTCGCCTGGGTCGTCTGCCTGCACAACACGCGGCTCGGCGAGCGTCACCCCGAGCTCACGGTGCGCAACGCCTACGGCGATCCCTACCCCTACAGCCTCTGCCCGGCCGAGGGGGCGGTGCGCGCCTACGTGGTCAATCTCTGCGCCGATCTGGCCGCGCGCTACGAGCTCGCGGGCCTCGCCTTGGAGACGCCGGGCTTCTTGCCCTTCGATCACGGCTTTCACCACGAGTTCGCCCTGGTGCCCCTCAATTCCTGGGTCAAGTGGTTGTTGGGTTTGTGTTTTTCCGACGCCTCGCGGGCCGGGGCGAAGGCCGCCGGGATCGACGCCGAGCGCTTGCAAGGCGTGGCGCGGGCGGCGCTGGACGGCTTTTTCGCGGCGCCCGAGGCGGTGCCCGACGAGATGGCGGCGCAGTGGTTGATCGCGGATTTGATCTCGGATCCGGAATGGGTGGCGTTCCTCAATTGGCGCTGCCGGCTGGTGGCGGACCTGGTGGCCGAGGTGCGGGCGGCGCTGCCCAAGGAAACTCGGCTCGCGGTGATTCCGAGCGTGCAGCGGCCGAGCGCGGCGGGCTGGTCGGAGGGCAGCGATCTAAAGCTGCTGGCCGCGGCGGCGGATGTGCTGGAGATTCCGGCCTATCAGCCGAGCGCCCGGGAGGTTGGGCTGGATGCGCGCGACGTGCGCCGGCGCGCCGGCGAAGACGCCGTGCTCCACTTTGTGCTGCGGCCGGCCTTTCCCGACCTCGGCAACGGGGCGGAAACCACCGCCGCCGTGCACGCCCTGCTCCCGGCGGGCTTGGCCGGACTCGCCTTCTACAATTACGGCCATCTGGCGCTGGGCGCGCTCGATCGTATCAAGGATGCGTTGGCGGCGCTCGAGCGCGCGGAGGAGGGGCGATGACGGAGCGGACAGAGCGATACGAAGGAAAAACCGCGCTCATCACGGGCGCGGGCGGGGCCATCGGCCGTGCCATCGCGCTTCGGCTGGCGCGGGAGGGCGCGGCGATCGGCGTGCTCGATATCACCCGGGCGACGGCGCGCGAAACGCTGGCGCAGCTGGAGAAGGCGGGCGCGCGGGGCCTCGCGCTCGGCGCCGACATCACCGAGGATGAGCAAGTGCGCGACGCGGTCGCCGCCATGCACGACGCCTTCGGCGAGCTCGATATCCTGGTCAACAACGCCGGGCACAGCATTCTCGGCCGCATCGAACAGGTCGACCGCGCCGGTTGGGACAACGAGCTCGCCATCAATCTCGACGGCGCCTTCGTCTGCGCCAAGGCGGTGCTGCCGGCCATGGCGGCGCGAGGGCACGGCGCGATCGTCAATATCGGCTCGGTCAACGGCCTCATCGCGCTCGGCAACCCGGCCTACAGCGCGGCCAAGGCGGGGCTGCTCAGCTTCACCCAGGCGCTCGCCACCGAGTATGGGCCCAAGGGCATCCGCACCAACATGGTCTCGCCGGGCTCGATCAAGACCGACATCGCCACCTGGCGCATCCGCCAGGAGAAAGACCCGCAGATCTTCGAAAAACTGGCCCGCTGGTATTCGGTGGGCCGCGTCGGCGTGCCCGACGACGTGGCCGCCGCGGTCGCCTACCTGGCCGCCGACGAGGCCTCGTTCGTCAATGGCGCCAACCTGGTGGTGGACGGCGGCCTCACCGCCGGCCTCCCCGTGCTGATCGAAGAAATGATCCTAGAGTAGCGCGCGCCGCGCGCCGTGGTATTACTCCGCTTCGAACGCCGCGCCGCCCGCCATCATGGCGTGGGTCAGTTCGAGCTTGAACACGCTCGGCGGCTGGTAGGCCTTGCGGCTTTGGGTCAGGCCGAGCCCGAGCACGGTCTCCGCCAGCTTATAGGTGAGCGGGCCGGGATTGATCACCGGCACGGGCAGGTTCTCGGCCAGAAAGCCGTGCGCCTCGTGCATCGTCGTCGAGCCCAGGCAAAGCGCCTCGGCGCCGCTTGCCACAAGCTGTTCGCCCACGGCCAGCAGCTTCGGGAAGACCTCCTCCTCCTTGCCGCCGAGCAGGTTCGCCGGATCGGGCGGGATGTTGGGCGAGGCGATGCCGACGCACTTGTCGGCGAGGCCATATTCCTGCAGCGTCTTGCGGTAGATGATCTCCCAGCGGTCCCACTGAGTGAGCACGCCGAAGCGGCTGGCCAGCAGCAGACACATCAAATAGGAAGCCTTGGCCGGCGCGATAACCGGAATATCGAGCACGGCGCGCAGCGGGTTGACGCCCGAATCGCTCATCGTGTCGATGCAGACGGCGTGGTAGCCGTCTTGCTCGGCGGTCAAGCCCGCCTCGAACATCGCCACGTCGGCGAGCGCGAAGTCGTGGTAGCTGTCGTAGAACGCCGGGCCGGTCTTGACCGGCCGGTAGTCGAACTCGATGTCGGGTCCGAGGTCGACCGAATCCTGTTGGGCGCGGCGTTTCGCCAGTCCGTCTTCGTCCAACGGGACAGGGACGAGGACGAGCACTTTCTTCCTGCTCATGATGCCTCCATCTTGGCTTGCGGCGCGGACGCCGCTCGTTTCAGGGGATATGTCGGGCGGCTCAGGCGAAGAATTCCGGCAGCGCCTGCGCCAGGTTTTTCCTGATCCGGTC
>JAUVWK010000066.1 GCA_030604165.1 Alphaproteobacteria bacterium
CGACCTCGCGCGCACGCTGACCGAGGCGCGCACCCTTGCCGCCCGGCCCGACTGGGCCGCGCTCAGGGCGGTGCGCACCGGCCGGCTTTACGCCGTGGACGGCAACGCCTTTTTCAACCGGCCTGGGCCGCGGCTCGTCGGGCGCGCCATCCGCGAGGCGGCGCCAGCCGACGCCATGGTGGTCGAAGTTGAAATGATTCGGGTGCATGATTTCGGCCAGTATTTCCAGCGATTCCACGAGCCGAGGCCCGGGCCGGTTGAAAAAAGCGTTGCCGTCCACGGCGTAGAGCCGGCCGGTGCGCACCGTCCTGAGCGCGGCCCAGTCGGGCCGGGCGGCAAGGGGGCGCGCCTCGGCCAGCGTGCGCGCCAGGTCGTAGCCGCAGGGCATGAGCACGATCAGGTCGGGGTCGCTCTCGCGCAGCGCTTGCCAGGAAAGGCGCGGCGAAGGCCCGCCAACCTCGCCGAACAGGGTTTGCCCGCCGGCGATGTCGACCAGCTCCGGCACCCAGTTGCCGGCGGCCATCAGGGGCTCGGTCCACTCGATGCAGGCGACGCCGGGCCGCCCCGCGCCGCCGAGCTCGCTGGCCCGGGCGCTGATTTGCAAGATGCGCGCGGCCAGCCCTTTGCAGACCACGTCGCCATCCACGCCGAGCGCCCGGGCGACGCGGCGAATGTCGGCCCAAACCTCGCCGAGCCGCGCGGGCTCGAGCGAGATAACCTCGGTCGGCCCGGGCAGGAATTCGGCGACCGCGGCCTGCACCTGCTCAAGGCTGACCGCGCAGACCTCGCATTGCGCCTGGGTCAGGATATGGCTGGGGCGCGCCGCGGCGAGCGCCGCCATATCGAGCCGATAGACGCCAAGCGCCGAGTCCAAACGTGCCGCGACCCGCGCGTGAAGCTCGGCGCTCGTGCCCGCGGTCTCGAAGGCGGGCCGGGTGCAAACCGGAAGCCGCTCGACGTCCGCGGGATAGTCGCAGGCGTGGCTGCGGGCCACCAGCTTGTCGCCGAGCCCGAGCGCCGCCACGATCTCGGTGGCGCTCGGAAGCAGCGAGACGATACGTAATGATTCCGCGCTCTGGGGTTCCGCGTTCTGGGGTTTGGCGCTCATGGGCTATTGGCGCCGTTCTTGAGCACCAGCGGCAGGCCGGCGGCCATGAACACGACCGTGTCGGCGCGCGCGGCCACGGCTTGATTGAGGCGGCCCGCCTCGTCGCGAAAGCGCCGGCCCAAGGGATTATCGGGCACGATTCCGAGCCCGACCTCGTTGGCCACGAAAACGGTGTGGCCCTCGAGGCGGGGCAGCAGCTCGGTCAACGCCGCCACGTCCGTCTCGACGTCGCGCCCGGCCGCGAGCAGGTTGCTCAGCCACAAGGTCAGGCAATCGACCAGCACGGCGCGATGCGGCCGACAATGGGCCGCGAGCGCGGGCGCCAGGTCGAGCGGTTGTTCGAGCGTGGTCCAGGCCTCTCCCCGGCGTCGGCGATGGGCGGCGATACGCGCCGTCATCTCGGCGTCGCCGGCCTCGGCGGTGGCGATATAGAGACGCTCGCCCGCCAAAGGCGCGAGCAACGCCTCGGCGTAGGCGCTTTTCCCCGAGCGCGAGCCGCCCAACACCAGCGAGAGGCGCGCCGGCGCTGCCGAGGCGATGGCTGCGTCGGCGACGGTCGCGCCTGGTCTGGTGGCCGGTGGCGGATCCGAGTTCGGCAATATCCTCCCTCCGAGGATGGTCTGGCCCCGACGCAGAGGAGGTCTCCTGGCTTGGGGTCGTCGGCGAAACCCGCCTTCCCGGCCCGACGGGCCAGTGGCATGCGCGAGGCCAAATCTCGCGCGGTGGGTTCCGCCTCGCCGCTCACAGTTGCGGGGGCAGCGCCGGATTGGGGCGGCATAGACCGTCGCGCGCCACGTCACCGACTTCCCTGTCTCTCACGTCGGCGCCGAAGCTACCGCAACGGGCGCGGGAAAGCCATCGCCCTGATGGCCCGGCTTCAGTTCGGCCGCGCCGGCAGATTGACCGCGACGACGCGCCAGGCGCCGCCCTCGCCCGGTCCGTCGATGTGGTCGATGCGGGTGAGCGAGAGATTGTCGATGGCGAACGACAGCGCCCGCTCCGGGTCGATCTCGAGCGCCCCGCTGAGCGCCGCCCGAATCGAACCGCCATGCGCCACCGCGACGATGTCGCGGCCGGCATGTTGCGCATTGAGCCGACCGACGGCGTCCGCGACCCGCGCCACGACGGCCACGAAGGTCTCGCCGCCGGGCGCGGCCTGGTGGGCCGGGGCGATCCAAAACTTGTGATAGGCCCCGTCCTTGGCCGCAGCCAGCTCGGCGAAAGTCAGGCCTTCCCAAGCGCCGAAATGCTGTTCGGCGAGGTCCGTCTCGACCTGCGGTTCGGGCAGAGGATGGCCGACTTCGGCGATGGCGGCGGCGGTTTGCTTGGTGCGCGAGAGATGGCTGGTGACCCACACGGCTTCGCGCGGCAGGGTCCTTGCCAACCTCTCGAACGCGGCATTATCCGAGGTGTTCGCGGCGACATCGTTTTGGCCGTAAAGCCGCTTGCCATGGTTGATCACGGGCGCGTGGCGAACCCACCACCAGCGCGTCACGGTAGGCTCCCGGCGGGCGCTCATCGCACCGCCGCCAGCGCCAGCAGGAAAAACAATTCGGCGATCTGCTGGGCGGCACCCAGCACGTCGCCGGTGTGCCCGCCGATTTGGCGCCGCGCCAGCCAGGCGACCGCGAAGCCGCCCAGCGCGCAGACCAGCAGCGCCACGATCCCGGTCCAACCCAGCAACACCACCGAGAGCACGACGGCAATGGCGATACCGGTGAAGACATGATTGGTGGTGGGCCGGCCGGCGCCGGCGCCGAGGCCGTCGGCGCGCGCGGGCCGCATCCAGGCCATGATCGCCGGCATCACCGCGCGCGAGCTGGCGGCGGCGGCGATCAGCGCCACCATTACCACGCCAGTGCTCTCGAGATCGGTGAGCGCGCCCACCTTGGCGGCAAGCGCCAGCACCAGCGCGATGACGCCGTAGGCGCCGATGCGGCTGTCGCGCATGATGGCGAGCTTGTCCGCCGCCGTGCCGCCGCCGCCGAACCCGTCCGCCATATCGGCCAGACCGTCCTCGTGCAGCGCGCCGGTGGCGAGCGCCATCGCGGCGATGGCGAGGATCGCGGCGACCAGCGACGGCAGGCCGAGCCCGAAGGCAATGGCGTAGACGATGCCGCCGACCAGCCCCAAGAGCGCGCCGACGATCGGAAAGGCGCGCGCGGCCCGGGTCAGGCCAGGGCCAGGCGCGGCGGTGCCCGTGTCCGCCGCGGCGGCGTCAGCGGCCGCGGGCTCCGGTTCGGTGGGTTCGGTGGGCCGGCTCGGCCAGGGGACTCGGGTCAAAAGGCGGACCGCGGCGCCGAAGTCGGACGACCAAGTCCGCAGCACGCCATACACCGCGCGTTCGAGACGGCCTCCCCGCTCAGTTTCGTTGGGCATTCCGGTCCTGCACCCGCTTTGTCCCGCCGCGCTCGCTGCGGCCCCCACTTGGCCGCACGCCCGTTGGCGGTTATAGGATAGCGCAGGGCGTGCGCCAAGTCCGCGCGTCGCCGCGAACGTGACCGAGGTGCCATGACAAAACCCCAACTGCCGTCGTCATTGAGCGCTTTCCGCGCCCTTGTGGCGGAAATGCCGAGGCGGGACGAGGCCGCGGCCCAAGCTGCCCGCGCCCGCGAAGCGGTGCTCACCAAGCCGGCCGGCGCGCTTGGGCGATTAGAGCCCATCGCCGAGTGGGCGGCCGCCTGGCAAGGCCGCCATCCGCCCGCCATCGAGCGCATCCGGGTTGTCGTCTTCGCCGCCAACCACGGCGTCGCGGCGCAAGGCGTCTCGGCCTATCCGGCCGCCGTGACGGCCCAGATGGTGGCCAATTTCGAGGCCGGCGGCGCCGCCATCAATGCCTTGAGCGGCGCCGTCGGGGCCGCGCTCAAAGTCGTGCCGTTGCACCTCGAGGCGCCGACCGGCGATATCACGGTCGAGCCCGCGATGAGCGAGGCGGCGTGCGTCGCGGCGCTCGGCGAAGGCATGGCGGCGGTCGACGCGGAGACCGATCTGCTTTGCCTGGGCGAGATGGGCATCGGCAACACCACGGCGGCGGCGGCCCTTTGCGCCGCCCTGTTCGGCGGCGACGGCACGCATTGGGCCGGCCCCGGCACCGGGGTCGACGTAGCCGGCTTGGCGCGCAAGCGCGCCGCCATCGACAGCGCCTTGGCCGTACACGCGGATGCGGGTGGCGGTCCCATGGAAGCACTGCGCCGCCTCGGCGGGCGCGAGCTCGCCGCGATCGCGGGCGCCGTTGCCGCGGCGCGTTACGCGCGGATTCCGGTGCTGCTGGACGGCTTCGTCTGTGCCGCCGGGGCGGCCGCGCTGCATGCCTTGGACGACGGCGCGCTGGACCATTGCCTGGCGGCGCACCGTTCGGCGGAGCCGGGGCACGGTCATTTGTTGCAGCGACTCGGCATGACGCCTCTGCTGGAGCTCGGGATGCGGCTCGGCGAGGCCTCCGGCGCCGCCCTCGCCGCGGGGATCGTGCGCGCGGCGTTACGCACCCATGGCGCCATGGCGACGTTTGCCGAGGCCGGCGTCAGCGAACGCGACGACTGACGCGGAATCGTTTCAGGGGGTGCTACTCGCCCACTTGATGCAAGAGTCCGCGGTGGCGAGCGACGCGGAACAGGCCGAGAAACACGGCGATGCCGACCGTGAGGTAGACGACGTTCAGCAGCATGGCGCGGATCAAGAGATCGGTCCGGAAAATGTCATCCATCAGCACCGAACGCATGCCTTCGAAGACATGGGTGGAGGGCAGCAAGACCGCGATGTACTCGAGCCAATCGGGCAAGATGTCGAGCGGATAATAGATGCAGCTCAGCGGCGCGAAGGCGAAGATCAGGAACCAGGCTAGGCTTTCCGCGCCGAGCCCGAAGCGCAGGATGATGCCGCTCACCACGAGTCCGATCGACCAACCCATGACGATCAGGTTGATGAAGAAGGCGATCAGCGGCAGGCCGAGCTCGAAAATCGAAAAGTGATAGAGCAGAATCGCGAATACGGTGGCACCGAACGCGCCGATCAACGTGCGAATCAGGCTGATCACCATGAGCGCGCAAATCAGCTCCCAGGGCCGCAAGGGGCTGGCGAACAGATGGCCGAGATTGCGCGACCACATCTCCTCCATGAAGACCAGCGAGAGTCCGAGCTGGCTGCGAAACAGCACGTCCCAAAGAATAACGCCGGCGAGCAAGACGCCACTCGCCTGCACGAGCCAGGCGCTGTTGGTGAGCAGATACATGGTCACCAGGCCCCATAGGATCATCTGCACCGTGGGCCAATAGGTCAGCTCCAGAATGCGCGGCCAAGAGCCGCGCAGCAGATAGAGATGGCGCAACACGATGGCGCCGATGCGGCGAGGCGGCCAAGCCTCGGGGCGCCCGTCCTGCGCGACCCGGCTTATCGGGCGGCTCATTGGGCGGCCGCTCGGTCGGGGGTGCCGGCGCCGGGCTCGCGGGCGATGTCGAGGAAGACCTCCTCGAGCGTCGCCCGCCCATAGCGTCGGAGCAGATCGTCGGGGCTGCCGCGAGCGACCATGCGGCCGGCCCGCAACATGATGACGTCGTCGCAGAGCCGCTCCACTTCCGTCATGTTGTGCGAGGCCAACAGAATGGTTGCTCCGGTGCGCGCGCGATAGCTCTCCAAATAGCGGCGCACCCAATCCGCCGTTTCGGGGTCGAGCGAGGCGGTCGGTTCGTCGAGCAAGAGCAGCTCCGGCTCGTTGATCATCGCCTTGGCGAGCGCGACACGAGTGCGTTGGCCGGCGGAAAGCTTGCCCGTGGGACGCTTGAGGAATGCCGCGATATCGAGCTCGTCGCTCAGGATCCGAATGCGCCGTTTCACGTCCGCCACGCCGTAGAGACGAGCATAGACGGTGAGATTTTCGGCCACGGTCAGCCGATGCGGCAGGTCGACGTAAGGCGAGGAAAAATTCATGCGGGCGAGGAGGCGGTAACGGTGGCGATCCAGCGCGTGGCCGAAGACGCGGATCGCACCCGAGGTGGGCAAGACGAGGCCAAGCAACAGGGCCATGGTTGTGGTCTTGCCGGCGCCATTGCCGCCCAGCAGCGCCACCGTGTGTCCCGCTTCTATCGTAAAACTAAGCGAATCCACGGCCACGATCGGCCCGAACCGCTTGGTCAGCTGTTCCGCCTCGACGACCCGCTCACCCATATCCCGGCACTATGGACGCAAAGAGCGATTGGGGCCAGCGGTTGCACCGGGCGCGCCCGCGCATTATCACTTGGTGCCAAAACCGGTTCGTCGAGACGAAATTTGGCGCCGCGCGGCCCGGGCCAGGCCGGGGCCGCGCGCGGCGCGGAGACGGGAGATATGAATACAACGGTGGGGCAAACCTTCGATCCGAGCCGCGCCAGCGGCGGCCCGGTCCGATTGCGCACGCTGATCCTGCTCCGCTGGCTGGCGGTGGCGGGCCAGTTGATCAGCATCCTGACGGTTCACTATTCCCTGGGGTTTGCGGTGCCGCTCGCGCCGGCGTTGGGCGCGGTGGCGGTCTCGGTGGGGATCAATTTGCTCGCCACCGTGGCGCGTCCGGCCGCGACCCGGCTGAGCGACCGCGACGCGGCGTTTTCCCTCGGCTACGACGTCGTGCAATTGGCGGTGTTGCTGGCCTTGACCGGCGGTTTACAGAACCCGTTTTCGGTTCTTTTCCTGGTGCCGGTCACGATCTCCGCGACGATCCTGAGCTTGCGCTCCACGGCGGCATTGTGCGGTCTGGTTCTGGTGTCGGCGAGCATCGTCGCGTTATTCCACTGGCCGCTGCCATGGCCGGGCGAAGGCATGACCCTGCCGCCGCTCTATCTGGTGGCGTTGTGGGTTGCCTTGGTCTTGGGCACGATTACGATCGCCTCTTATACCTGGCGGATCGCGGCCGAGGCACGGCGCATGGCGAATGCGTTGACGGCCACGCAAATGGCGCTCGCGCGTGAGCAGCGTCTGTCGGCACTCGGTGCCCTGGCTGCGGCGGCGGCGCATGAGCTGGGCACCCCGCTGGGCACCATTGCCGTCGTCGCCAAGGAGATGGCGCGCGACCTTCTGCCGGGCAGCGCCCAGGCCGAAGATGTCGCACTATTGGCTAGCCAAACCGCGCGCTGTCGGGAGATTTTGGGCCGGTTGGCCGGGCTGGGCGAGGCCGAGGCGGACACACCCTACGGCCGGCTGCCGATCAGCGGTTTGGCCGAATCGGCCGCGGCGCCGCATCGGCGCGACGGTGCGGTGATCGAGGTGACGGGGCGCCACGCGGGTGGCGATCAAGCGCCGGAGCCGCTGGTGTCGCGGCGCGCCGAAATTGTGCACGGCCTCGGCAACTTCATCGAGAACGCTGTACAATTTTGCCGCCAAGAGGTCGCCGTCGTGGTCGAATGGGATCGGGAGCGGATCAGCATCGAAATACTCGATGACGGGCCGGGCTTTGCGCCCGGGATACTCCAGGATCTCGGTGAGCCCTATCTGTCGACGCGCCGCCAGGCGGGGCGGATGGGGCTCGGCGTGTTCATCGCCAAGATCCTGCTGGAGCGCACCGGCGCCGGCATAAGTTTTTCCAAACGCCCCACCGGCGGTGCGCGCGTGGTTGTCGCATGGCCGCGCGCGGTGCTGGAATCGATGCCCTCCGAGACCGATCCCGCAACCCACGCCGTCCGGCAATCCGAGGTCGCAGCATGAGGCGGCACACCCCGGCGCCTGACGCGAAACACCAGGCGGCGCTGGCGGCGGGTGGCGACCGAACGCTTTTGATCGTAGACGACGACGACACCTTCCGCATGCGCCTCGCCCGGGCGATGGAGCGTCACGGCTACCGCGTGACGACGGCCGCAGAGGTCGATGAAGCGTGCGGCAAGGCGCGGGTCCTGCGGCCGGCCTACGCCGTGGTGGATCTCCGCATCCCGAACGGCAGCGGCCTCGAAGTGGTGAAGGCGTTACGCGAAGTGCGGGCCGATATGCGCGTCGTTATCCTAACCGGCTACGGCAACATCGCCACCGCGGTGGCGGCGGTCAAGGTCGGCGCCATCGATTATCTGGCGAAACCGGCCGATGCCGACGACATCGATCGAGCGTTGAACGCGGGGGATCGCCCGCTGCCGTTGCCACCGGAGAATCCCATGTCGGCGGATCGGGTGCGTTGGGAGCACATTCAACGCGTCTTCGAGCAGTGCGATCGGAACGTTTCGGAGACGGCGCGTCGCCTCAACATGCACCGGCGCACGCTGCAGCGGATCCTCGGTAAGCATTCACCGCATGGTTAGGGCATCTCCCGCTGGCACGGACTCCCACCGGCCCGCTCCCCCTCCCGGCGACCCCCAGGTGCTTTGGCCCACGCATATGCGGCCATGGGTGGCCGGGAGGGGGAGCGGGCCGGTGCCGTGCAAACTTGAATTGCCCTAGGCGCTGTCCGCCTCGGCGCCCGCGCCGGTCTTGGCATGATTGGCCAAGACCGTGTCCACGAAATACCCCTGAAACAAGGATATTCCCACCGAGTGCCCCCACTCGACCGCGTCTCGGGAATCGCAGTGGCACAGCACCACCCGGGCCGGATCGGTGCGTAAAACGGCGCTCTTGAGCGCGCTTTTCTTATCCTTGTTGAACGACCGTTCCATGATGGGGCTCCAACAGATCTTGATCATGTCGGCGCCGAGCCGTTCGCGGTTGATGAACGGGAAATTGAGGTGCGTCAGCCCATCGAGGCACACGCGATAGCCCCGATCGCGCACGAAATCGCGCGCAAATACATAGGCGGCCATGTCGGAGAACATATCGATATTCTGGAGCTCGAAAATTATCGTCCCGTTGGCGCGCTTGCGGATTGTGCCCTCCAGCGCCAGAAATTCACTGGAGAGCAACGAAGAGACGTTGAGGTTTAGGCCGAACGCGCCCGATAGGTTCGGAATCCCCTTGTCGGCCGCCAACTCGAGAACGAGCCGGTCGAGGTGCTCCGTCAGGCTTTGGAAGAGCCAGCGATTTTCGGTTAGTTCCACCTCAGGCATCAACTCGCGCTGCAGGTCGGCGATCGACACATATACTTCGGTGTACACGGTGTTCAGCGCTTGTCCGGGCATGAGTAGGCCGACCGGTTGACGGCACAGGAACGGGGCGATATCGAGGTTCGCCATCATGCCGGTCAACCTGTCGAGCGCCTTTGGGTCGAGCGCTTTCGGCGCGTCCGCCGTGGCTTCCGAGCCCGTCAGGAAGACGTTGGCTTTATCGTCTCGGGCGCAATCGTCGGCGAGAACGATGCACAATTTCAAAAACGCCGAGGTATCGTCGTCGATGTCGTACCAAGTGACGAAGCCGCTTAGCGAACCACTGTCCTGGTCATGAACCGCGGGGGGATCGACGAACATATTTTGGAGTTTGCCAACCGCCTGACCGATTTCCGCCTTGGCGGGGCCGCCGGCGACCAACATGAGATCGCTGTTGGAAAGGGTGAAGACCCGGCCGTCAAACCGCTCGAGCAGAGAGTCGAAGGCGCTCGCCGCGATACGCACATGATGCTCCCGTCGCAAGTGCGGCGGGAACGCCGACAAACGGATATGTACGGCGGTGCGGTTACCCGGGTCCGAAGTCCTGGTCAGGCGTCGCGCGAGTTCGAGCAGCGCCTTTTCCTGGCGCGGTTCGGTGAAGTTTTCTAGCGCAACGGTCGTCATCGCCAAAACCCGGACACGCGGCCGTGGAGGCGGGCACCAGCTGGGTCGCGTGAAAGGCTGCAGCTATGTCCGCGCCGGAGGCCATGACTCTGGACCATTACCCCTTGGAATATTTACGAATTCATTAACTGGTGAACTTCTCACGCGGGTGAAACTGTGCCATCCCGCTACCCTCCAGGTGACCCGCGGCGTACACTGCCACGGGGCGCCGTGAGGTGGAGGCGGGTCGGGTGAGTGAATGATGGCGGACAAATCCGAGCTCGCGCTCGATCTGACCCGGCCGTGGCTCGCCGAGCGGCGAGCGGACGGTCTGGCGCGCGGGGTCTGTCGCTTGCTCGACGCCTTGGGCTATTCGCCCCTGATCGAGGTGCCGTTGGCGTCCGGGCGCCGCGCCGACATCCTGGCGATGAACGGGCGAGGCCGCTTCGTCATCGTTGAAATCAAGAGCAGCCTCGCCGATTTCCGCGCCGATGGGAAATGGTCCGGCTATTTGCCTTTTTGCGATCGTCTCTATTTTGCCGTGAGTGGCGAATTTCCCGTGGCCGAGCTGCCCGGGCATACCGGCGTCGTCGTCGCGGACCGCTACGGCGCCGAGATTCGTCGCGAGGCGCCGATCGCGGCCATGGCGGGTGGTCTGCGCCGGCGTCAAGCGATCCGCTTCGCCAGGATCGCGGCCAACCGGTTGCGTTTTCTTTATGAGGAAGTGGCTTGAGCGGAGGGGGGGGGCTGAACGCCGTTAGGACGGCGACCCGAGCGGCACGAGCGGCGGAAGGACCCCGAGACGCGCTCCGCTTAGC
>JAUVWK010000162.1 GCA_030604165.1 Alphaproteobacteria bacterium
GTCGCCAGCACCGCGCCGCGGCTCGTACCTTTGAGCGATAGGCCATAGCGCGGGCGGCCCTGGCCGTCGCAGAGTACGCCATAGCCCGCGATGGCCTCGGCCGCCCGCGCTATGACCTATCGCTCAAAGGTACGAGCCGCGGCGCGGTGCTGGCGACGATCGAGGGTGTGGACGCGCGCACCGGCGCCGAGGCGCTCAAGGGCGCGGAGCTCTATCTGCCGCGCGAGGCGCTGCCGGAAACCGAGGCGGAGGAGTATTACCACGCCGATTTGATCGGGCTTCGCGCGGAACGACCGGACGGCTCGCGGCTCGGTACGGTGTGCGCGGTGCACGACCACGGCGCGGGCGCTGTGATCGAAATCGAATGCAAAGAGAGCTCGTCGATCTTGCTGCCGTTCACGAAAGCGACCGTACCCGAGGTGGATATCTCCGGCGGCCGCTTGGTGGTCGAAACCCCGGAAGACGGCTAGTACCAAGGAATGAAGGCTGAGCGATAGGATGGTGCGCGAGACAGTTGAGGCCCCTGAGTCCACGCCTTGGCAGGCGGTGGTGCTGACGCTTTACCCGGAGATGTTTCCCGGGCCGCTGGGCGCGGCGTTGGCGGGCCGCGCGCTGCGGGCCGGCACCTGGAAGCTCGAAACAGTAGACATTCGCGATTTCGCGCGCGATAAACACCGCACCGTTGACGACCAGCCCTTTGGCGGCGGGCCGGGGATGGTCATGCGAGCTGACGTTTTGGCCGGCGCGATCGACGCGACGGCGGCGTCTTGGGATGGTCCGCCACCGATTTATTTGTCGCCACGTGGCCGTCCGCTCTGCCAGGCCCGGGTCCGGGAGTTGGCGAACGGGTCGGGCGCAAGGCTGATTTGCGGTCGCTTCGAAGGCGTCGATCAGCGAGTGCTCGAAAGCCGCGGCGTGGAAGAGCTGAGTATCGGAGACTATGTCTTATCAGGCGGCGAAACGGCCGCGTTCTGCTTGATCGACGCTTGCGTTCGCTTGTTGCCAGGGGTCGTCGGAGCGCGCGAATCGCTCGCCGAGGAGAGTTTCGAACAGGGCTTGCTGGAATATCCCCATTACACGCGCCCGCCGACCTTCGAAGGGCGCGACGTGCCGCAGGTTCTGCTCTCCGGCGATCATGCGCGGATCCGGGCCTGGCGGCGCGAGCAGGCCGAGAAAATCACGCGCGAGCGCCGGGCCGATCTTTGGGCGCAACACCGCGAGAAATTTGCGCAAGGATGACGAGGGCGAGGCCATGAACACGATCGAGCAACTCAGTAACGAGGTCGTTGAAAGGCTGAAGGCCCAACGGCCGGTGCCGGAATTCGGCCCGGGCGATACGGTGCGCGTCAAGGTCAAGGTGGTGGAAGGCACGCGCGAGCGCATTCAAGCCTTCGAGGGCGTTTGCATCGCACGCAAGAATCGCGGCGTCAATTCGGCCTTCACGGTGCGCAAGATCTCCTATGGCGAGGGTGTCGAACGCATCTTCCCGCTCTATTCGCCGCGTATCGCTGAAATCGAAGTGATCAAACGGGGCGCCGTGCGCCGGGCCAAGCTCTATTACCTGCGTGGCCGACGCGGCAAGTCGGCGCGCATCAAGGAGCGACGCGACGAGCGCGGCCAAGCGGCCAACGCCGCCGCGCGAGCCGCCAAGGCGGCAGCAGCGGCGGCGCCAGCGGTGAAAGCCGCGACGGCCGACGAGGCTACAGCGGACGGGAAGGCGCCGGCGAAGAAGAAAAAGAAAAAGAAATCCTGAGTCTTTTGGCGCCGACGCCAAGCGCCCGGCGCCGGCCCAGGAAAAGCGACGGAGCGAAGACGGGAGACCAACGCCATGGAACGGCCAAGGACGCTGTTCGACAAGATTTGGGACAGTCACGTCGTCGACGAGCAAGACGACGGCACCACGCTGCTCTATATCGATCGCCACCTCACGCACGAAGTGACCAGCCCCATGGCGTTCAAGGGCTTGGCCAGCGCGGGACGCAAAGTGCGGCGGCCGAGCACCACCCTGGCGGTGCCGGACCACAACATCCCGACCCAGAACCGCGCCGCCGGCATCGCCGACCCGGAGGCCAAGCTGCAGCTCGATACGCTGGTGCAGAACTGCAAGACCAACGGCATCCCGCTGATCGAATTGTTGGATCCGCGCCAGGGCATCGTGCACGTCATCGGCCCCGAGCAGGGCTTTACGCAACCCGGCATCACGCTGGTCTGCGGCGACAGCCACACCGCGACCCACGGCGCGTTCGGCGCGCTGGCCTTCGGCATCGGCACCAGTGAAGTCGAGCACGTTTTCGCCACCCAGACCCTGATCCAGAAGCGCCCCAAGAACATGCGCGTGACGATCGCGGGCGACTTGCCGGTCGGCGTAACCGCCAAGGACATGATCCTGGCGATCATCGGCACCATGGGCACCGCCGGCGGCACCGGACACGCTATCGAGTATGTCGGTCCCGCGCTCCGGGCGCTCTCCATGGAAGGACGCATGACGGTTTGCAACATGACCATCGAGGGCGGCGCCCGCGCCGGCTTGATTGCGCCCGACCAAACCACCTTCGATTATCTCGAGGGCCGCCCCATGGCGCCCAAGGGCGAAATGTGGCCACGCGCCCTGGAATATTGGCGGACGCTGCCGTCGGATGCCGATGCCGCCTATGACAAGGAGATCACGCTGAACGGCCGCGACATTCCGCCGCAAGTCACCTGGGGCACCAGCCCGCAGGACGTGGTGCCGATCGATGGCCGCGTGCCCGACCCGAGCACGGAACCGGACAGCAAACGACGCCAGGCGATCGAGAGCGCGCTGGATTATATGGACCTCAAGCCCAACACGCCGATCGACGGCATCAAGATCGACCGGGTGTTCATCGGCTCGTGCACCAACGGCCGCATCGAGGATTTACGCGCGGTGGCCCAGATCGTGAAGCAAAAGAAAGTGGCCAGCCACGTCGACGCCATGGTCGTGCCGGGCTCCGGCCTGGTGAAGCAACAGGCCGAGCAGGAAGGCCTCGACCGGATCTTCACCGCGGCCGGTTTCGATTGGCGCGAGCCCGGCTGTTCCATGTGCATCGCCATGAACGACGACAAATTGCAACCCGGCGAGCGCTGCGCCTCGACCTCGAACCGCAATTTCGCGGGGCGCCAGGGCCGCGGCGGGCGCACCCATCTGGTGAGCCCCGCGATGGCGGCGGCCGCCGCCGTGGCGGGGCACTTGACGGACGTGCGCGAGCTCGCCAGTTGAGCGCCGGCTAGGTTCAGGAGAGAAGAGCGATGGAGATTTTCGACCGCTTGAGCGGGGTCGCGGTGCCGCTGCCCATGATCAACCTGGACACCGACCAGGTGATCCCGAAGCAATATCTCAAGAGCATCGAGCGCACGGGGCTGGGCAAGGGCCTGTTCCACGACCTCCGCTACGACATGGAAGACGGGGAAAGGCCGGACTTCGTCCTCAACCGCGAACCCTATCGCAAATCCAAGATCCTGATCACCGGCGAGAATTTCGGCTGTGGCTCGAGCCGCGAGCATGCCCCCTGGGCGCTCGCGGATTTCGGTATCCGCTGCGTCGTCGCACCGAGCTTCGCCGACATTTTCTTCAACAACTCGATGAAAAACGGCGTCCTGCTCATCGTCATGCCGCAGGAGCAAGTCGATATCCTGATGGCGGACGCCGAAAACCCGGACAATTGCGTCATGACCGTGGACCTCGAAACACAGACCATCACCCGCGCGGACGGCTCCGCCATGGCCTTCGAGATCGAGCCGTTCCGCAAGGCGCGCCTGCTGAACGGCCTCGACGATATCGGCTTGACGCTGCAAAAGGTGCACCGGATCGAAGCCTTCGAGGCGCGTCAAAAGGCCGACCGGCCTTGGCTTTACGCCTGAGCGGCCGAGCGGCGCGATCATGACGGCCAATCGGAAAATCCTGTTTCTCCCGGGCGACGGCATCGGCCCCGAGGTGATGCGCGAGGTCCATCGGGTGATCGACTGGCTGACCAAGCACCGTGGCCTCGGCTTCGAGGTGCAGGAAGGCTTGGTGGGCGGCGCCGCCTACGATGCCCACGGCACCTCTCTCGCCGACGAGACGTTGGCCGACGCCATGGCCAGCGACGCGGTGCTTTTGGGCGCGGTCGGCGGCCCCAAGTGGGACGACGTCCCGCGCCAGCTCAGGCCCGAGGCCGGTTTGTTGAGGTTGCGCAAGGAGATGGATCTTTACGCCAATTTGCGCCCGGCCACCGTGTTGGATGCGCTGGTCGATGCCTCGACGCTCAAACCCGAGATCGTGCGGGGCCTCGATCTGATGATCGTCCGCGAGCTGACCGCCGGGGTCTATTTCGGCGAGCCACGCGGTATCGAAACCCTGCCCGACGGCGTGCGGCGCGGCTTCGACACCCAGGTTTACACCGCGCCCGAGATCGAGCGCGTCGCCCGGGTCGCGTTCGAGCTGGCCCGCAAGCGCACCAACAAGGTGCACTCGGTGGAAAAGGCCAACGTTATGGAATCGGGCGTCTTTTGGCGCGAAGAGGTGAGCCGCCTGCACGCCGCCGAGTATGCCGACGTCGAGCTCAATCACATGTATGCCGACAACTGCGCCATGCAGCTGGTGCGGTGGCCCAAGCAATTCGACGTCATCGTCACCGACAATCTGTTCGGCGATTTGCTCAGCGACTGCGCCGCCATGCTGACCGGCTCGCTCGGCATGCTGCCATCGGCCTCGCTCGGCGCGGTGGACGGCATGGGCCAGCGTCGCGCCTTATACGAGCCGGTGCACGGTTCGGCGCCCGACATCGCCGGCCGGCGCATCGCCAACCCCATCGCCACCTTGCTCAGCTTCGCCATGATGATGCGCTACTCGTTCGACGATGCGGCGAACGCGGAGCTGATCGAGAACGCGGTGCAAAAGGTCCTTGCGGGCGGCCTGCGCACGGCCGATATCATGCAGGAGGGTACGGCGAAGGTGTCGACCGACGTGATGGGCGACGCCATCCTGCGCGAGCTGGACAAAGTCGCGCGCTGAGCCGGCAAACGCAAAGGAAGCGGGCGCTATGGGTTATAAGGTCGCGGTGGTCGGCGCCACCGGAAATGTCGGGCGCGAACTGCTCGGCGTCTTGGCCGAGCGCGCCTTCCCGGTGGACGAGGTGGTGGCGCTGGCCTCGCGGGATTCCTTGGGCAAGGAAGTCTCGTTCGGCGACGATGTCGTGCTCAAGATCAAGGCGCTGGACGACTTCGACTTTACCGGCGTCGATATCGGCCTGTTCTCGCCGGGCGCCGCGGTCTCCAAGATCCACGCGCCACGCGCCGCGGCGGCCGGCTGTGTCGTGATCGACAATACCTCGCAATTCCGCATGGACGTTGACGTGCCGCTCATCGTGCCCGAGGTCAACGGCGAGGCACTGCCCGATTACACGCAGCGCAACATCATCGCCAATCCCAACTGCTCGACCATCCAGATGGTGGTCGCGCTCAAGCCGCTGCACGATCTGGCCCAGATCAAACGCATCGTCGTGGCCACCTATCAGTCCACCTCGGGCGCCGGCAAGGCGGCCATGGACGAACTCTATGGCCAGACCCGCGCGCTGCTGATGCACGACGAGCCGACGCCCGGCGTCTTTTCCAAGCGCATCGCGTTCAACGTGATCCCGCATATCGACGACTTCCGCGACGACGGCGCGACCGAAGAGGAAGCCAAGATGGTGCGCGAGACGCAAAAGATCCTGGATCCGGATATCGCCGTCTCCGCCACTTGCGTGCGCGTGCCCACCTTCGTCGGCCACGGCGAGGCGGTGAACGTGGAGTTTCACGAACGCATCAACGAGGACGAGGCGCGCGACGCCTTGGCCCAGGCGCCAGGCGTCGTGGTGGTCGACAGGCGGGCAGACGGCGGCTATGTGACGCCGGCCGACTGCGTCGGCGAAGACGCCACCTACGTCTCGCGTATTCGTCTCGATCCAACCGTGCCCAACGGGCTCAACCTCTGGATCGTGTCCGACAACCTGCGCAAGGGCGCGGCGCTGAACGCGGTCCAGATTGCCGAGCGCTTGATCGAAGACCATCTGGGCGGAGCTGCATAGTGGATAGAATCTAACATACGGTACCCATACGACGGCTTCCCAACTCCATCCAGATAGGCGCCCGATGCGCGGCGATGCTGCGCATCGCAAGTGTCGGGCAACGCCGCTGGTGGACTTGGGAAGCCGCCCGCGAGGGTCCCCTATCCCGGCTTCTCGGGGCGTCGAACGCCCTTGACGATGGCCCGCCATCGCCGGCGGGCGCTCTTCTGCCGAGAAACCGGGATAGGGAATCGTATGGGCACCATAGGTTGGATTTTATCCACTAACAGGACCGTTAGGACAAACTCAGTGGCAGGCGGAGTCGCTTCAGCCGCGCTCATGTCTTGTGCAATCGTCATGTCAACTCAGCAGGAAGGGAGAGGACATCATGCCCTCATTGGATGGGACCACGACCGA
>JAUVWK010000301.1 GCA_030604165.1 Alphaproteobacteria bacterium
CGGCCCAGGAGCAAGGCGAGCTAGAGTACGAGCTCCGCGAAGGGGTCGCTCTCGTCATTGGCGTCGAAGCCGAAGATCTTCCAGGCCTCGCGCATATGCGGCGGCAACGGTGCCGTGACCTGGAGCAGGTGCCGGCCGGAGGCGTCGCCCGGATGCGGCATGACGATGGAGTGGGCGTGGAGATGGGGACGTTTGGCGAGACCGTCCGCGGCTAGAAAGGCCGGCGCGCCGCCATATTTGCCGTCGCCGACAATCGGTCGGCCGAGGACCTCGGCGCAGTGCACGCGCAGCTGATGGGTGCGCCCGGTCAAGGGCCAAAGCGCAAGCCGCGAGACCTGCCGCGCCGCGGTCTCCATAACGCGATAATAGGTCACCGCGCTCTTGCCGCCGTCGGCGTCGGTCACGGTTTTTTCACCGCCCGCTCCGAGTCGCTTGACGAGGGGCGCGTCGATGCGCCCGCGGGCCGGCCGCGGCACACCCACGACAAGCCCCCAATAGACCTTGCGCACCGACTTGCCGCGAAACGCCGCGCTCAGCCGCCGCGCGGCGGTTGCGGTGCGGGCCAGCAGCATCACGCCGCTGGTGTCGCGATCGAGCCGATGGACCAGCCGCGGTCGTTCCGCGGCGTCGAAACGGAGGCCGTCGAGCAAACCATCGAGATGGCGGTGCACGCCGCTGCCGCCCTGCACCGCGAGGCCCGGCGGCTTGTTGATGGCGATCACCAGGTCGTCCCGGTAAAGCACCCAGTCGCGGGCCGCATCCAGCTCGGCCTGCGGCGGGCTCGGCCGCCGCCGTGGCCTGGCGTGGGCGGCGCTATCCTCCAGCGGCGGCACGCGGATGCTGCAGCCGGCCGAGACCCGATGGCTGGCCTTGGCGCGCCGGCCGTCGACGCGGACTTGGCCGGTGCGCAAGAGCTTTTCAAGACGGCCATGGCCGAGGCCCGGAAAATGCCGTTTGAACCAGCGGTCGAGACGAATATCGGCTTCGTCTTCGCCAACCTCGAGCAGCCGCACGCCTTGCGTCACGCCAGAATCCTGGGTCACACCAAAATCCATCGAAACAGTCTCAAGGCCACCATGAAGCCGCCCACCGAAAGCACCACCGACGCCGCGATGTAGAGGCCGGCGCGGCCGATCTCGCCGCGTTCCAGGAGGAGCACGGTGTCGAGCGAAAAGGCCGAAAACGTGGTGAAGCTACCCAACACGCCGACGACGATAAAGGCCCGCAACTCGGGGCTGATATGCACGGTGATCGCCAGCACTTCGACCAGCGCGCCTAACACAAATGAGCCGATCACATTGACCGCCATGGTGCCGTAGGGAAAGCCGTCGCCGATCAGCGCGGTCAGCCAACGTTCCAAATAGCCGGTAAAGAAGTAGCGCCCCAGGGCGCCCAAGGCGCCGCCTAGGGCGATCGCGAGCACCACCTTCACAACGCCGCCCCGCCGTCGGCTTCCGATCTCGCTTGACTCATGCCTTGGCCGGGCCGGTCCCTTCGGTTTTGCCGGGTCGCTTGCGCAGTTTTTCCCAATATTCCAAGCGCTTGCGGATATCGCGCTCGAAGCCGCGCGGGCCGGGTTGATAGAAGCTCTGGCGTTCCATCGTGTCGGGGAAATAGTCCTGACCGGAAAACCCCTCGGGCGTGCCGTGATCATAGACGTAACCCGCGCCGTAGCCGAGTTGCTTCATCAGCCGCGTCGGCGCGTTCAGGATATGTTTGGGCGGCATCAATGAACCGGTCTCCTGGGCGGCGCGCTGGGCCGCGCCAAGGGCCGCGTAGGCGGCGTTGGATTTGGGCGCCGTGCCCAAATAGATCACCGCCTGGGCGATGGCCAATTCACCCTCCGGCGAACCCAAGCGCTCATAGGCCTCCCACGCGGCCAGGGCCTGCGGTAACGCCGCCGGATCCGCGAGTCCGACATCCTCGGTCGCGAAGCGGAGCAGCCGTCGCGCGATATAACGGGGGTCTTCGCCGCCCGCCAGCATGCGCGCCAGCCAATAAAGCGCGGCATCCGTGTCCGAGCCGCGCAAGGATTTGTGCAGGGCACTGATGAGGTTGTAATGGCCCTCTTGGGATTTGTCGTAAAGTGGCGCGCGGCGCTGCACCGCCGCCACCAGCGCCTGGCTATCCAGCGTCGCGCCGGCGGGCAGCGCGAACAGCTCCTCGGCGAGATTGAACAGGAAGCGGCCGTCGCCGTCGGCCATGGCACGCAGCGCGAGGCGCGCCTCCGGGTCGAGCGGCAAGGCTTTCCCTTCGGCCGTCTCGGCGCGGCGCAACAGCGCCTCCTGTGCCTCGTCGTCGAGACGATGCAGCACCAGGACCTGGCAGCGCGAAAGCAACGGTCCGTTCAACTCGAACGAAGGATTTTCCGTCGTTGCACCGATCAGAATGATTGTGCCGTCTTCGACCACCGGTAGAAAGGCGTCCTGCTGGGCGCGGTTGAAGCGGTGAATCTCGTCCACGAACAGGAGCGTGCCCTGCCCCGCCCCGCGCCGCTTGCGCGCCCCGTCGAACACTTTTCTGAGATCCGCGACGCCGGAAAACACCGCGCTCAGCGGCTCGAAGGCGAGGTCGGTGTGCGCCGCCAGCAGTCGCGCAATCGTGGTTTTGCCGCACCCGGGCGGGCCCCACAGGATGATCGAGACCAGTCGGCGCGCGCCGACCATGCGACCGAGCGGCCCGTCCGCGCCGAGCAGATGGTTTTGCCCGACCACCGCGCCGAGATCGTGCGGGCGCAGGCGCTCGGCCAAAGGCCGCGGCGCCTCGGCTTCAAACAGAGTCTGCCCTTGTTTTCCCGCCATGTGCCTGTGCCTCCGCGCTCGCGCGGAGCTGCCGTTTGCTGCCGAGAGATGGGTTGATATTATTGACCATCGGAATGAGCGCTGACAAACGCGAAGGGCAGCCCGGTCTGAGCTGCCCCGCAGTCGGCCCGGTCCCGGGCCGATTTCAAGGTATCTGCGCTAGGCTGCGGAGGCTTCGGCCACGGCCTCGTCTTCCGGCAAATTCTGCGGGGGCCCCGAGTCCTGCCCCTTGGCGTCTTCGTCGCGCTCCACCAATTCGATCACGGCCATCGCCGCGGCGTCGCCATGGCGGAAGCCCGCCTTGATGACCCGGGCATAGCCGCCGGGCCGTTCGGCGTAGCGTTCCGCCAGCGTATCGAAGAGCTTGGCGACCACCTGCTCGTCCCGGACATAGCTCAGGGCCTGCCGGCGGGCATGCAGGTCGCCGCGTTTGCCCAGTGTGATGAGGCGCTCGACGATCGGGCGAAGCTCCTTCGCCTTAGGCAAGGTCGTGGTGATTTGCTCGTGCTTGAGCAGCGACGTCGCCATGTTACGGAACATCGCCGTGCGGTGGCTCGAGGTCCGGTTTAGTTTCCGTCCGCGCAAACGGTGGCGCATGTGCTGCTTCTCCTCGGCAGTGGGTCCAGCGCCCCGCTGCTTAGTACGGCTCCTCCAGCCTTTTGGCTAGCTCTTCGATATTCTCGGGCGGCCAATTAGCAATTTCCATGCCCAAATGCAAGCCCATCTGGGTCAGGACTTCCTTGATTTCGTTGAGTGATTTGCGGCCGAAGTTGGGGGTCCGCAGCATTTCCGCCTCGGTCTTCTGAACCAAATCGCCGATATAGATGATATTGTCGTTTTTCAGACAATTGGCCGAGCGCACCGATAGCTCGAGCTCGTCCACCTTGCGCAGCAAGTTTGGATTGAATTCGGGCTCGAGCGCCTCTTCCTTGGCGGCCAGCTCCTTGGGCTCCTCGAAATTGATGAAGAGCTGCAGCTGATCCTGAAGAATACGCGCCGCCAAGGCGACCGCGTCCTCCGGCGTCACGGTGCCATTGGTCTCGATCTGCATGGCGAGCTTGTCGTAGTTCGTGACTTGGCCGACACGGGTATTTTCGACCTTGTAGGTCACTTTCTTGACCGGGCCGTAAAGCGCGTCGACGGGTATGAGGCCGATCGGCGCGTCCTCGGGGCGATTGTGCGAGGCCGGAACGTAACCCTTGCCGCTCTGGACCGTCAGCTCCATGTTGATCTTGGCGCCTTCGTCCAAGGTGCAAATCACGAGATCGGGGTCCAGAAGCTCGATATCGTGCCCTGTTTCGATGGCGCCGGCCTTGACCTCGCCCGGGCCATCGGCTTGCAAGGTCATGCGTTTCGGGCCTTCGCCGTGCATCCGCAGCGCCAGCGACTTGATGTTGAGGACGATGTCGGTGACATCCTCACGAACGCCGGGGATGGAAGAGAACTCGTGCAACACACCGTCGATATGCACCGAGGTGACGGCGGCGCCCTGTAACGACGACAGCAGGACGCGCCGCAGCGCGTTGCCCAAGGTGAGACCGAAGCCGCGTTCCAACGGTTCGGCCACCACGGCGGCC
>JAUVWK010000259.1 GCA_030604165.1 Alphaproteobacteria bacterium
CGTGGATATGGCAGCCATGCTCGGCAATGCGGTCTCTTTGCGCCGGTTATTCTCTTGGCGCCGGTTATTGCGCCATATGGGCCGAGCGGGTCGGTCGAGCCGGACGGGTCGAGTGCCGCCTGGAACCAGCCGAGCCGCCGGTTTGGGGGCAACAAGTGTAGGGTGACAAAGCCCCGGCAGTCAAGGAAATGTTCTTCTTTTGTTTCATAGCTTGGTCGTGGGGCAAAGGGCTTCGCGACTCAGTCGCCTGCCGCAGCGCGCCGGCGCTCGTCGGGATCGTCCCGGTCGCTCGGCAGGCCTTGCGCCTCGGCGAACAGGCGGCCGGCGGCCTCTTCCATGGTGGCTTCGAGTTGGGTCATGAAAGCGTGCCGCTCGAGGCCGGGCGGGATCGGCGGCAGGATTTCCACGATGACGGTGCCCGGATATTTGCGAAAGGTCGATTTAGGCCAATAAAGGCCCGAATTGTGGACCACCGGCACCACAGGCACGCCGAGCTCGCTGTAAAGGGCGGCGACACCGGGCCGGTAACGCAGTTTCTTGCCGGGCGCGACCCGGGTGCCCTCCGGAAATATCACCAGCGACCGGCCTTCGTCGATCGCCACCCGGGCCTTGCGGATCAAATCCCGCAGACTGCGCGCGCCGCCGCTGCGGTTGATGAAAATCATCCGCATTTTTCGGGCGTACTGACCGTAAGCCGGGATGTAGCTCAACTCGGTCTTCATCACGTAGACCGGATCGTGCAGCAATTTGAGAAAGAGGTTCGATTCCCACTCCGACTGGTGCTTGGAGGCGATGATGGCCGCGGTCGTCGGGATATTCTCGCGACCCCGAATTTCTACGTCGATGCCGGCGATCAGCCGCAGCAGCAAGCCATTGCCGGCCGACCAGAGCAGCACGAACTGGCGGAACATGGGCCGCGGCAGGACAACCATCGGCAGCATCACCAAGGCGATGATGATGGCCCAAACATAGAAGCCACTCGTACACAGCGCCGAACGTATCGTGTTCAGGGCTGTGTGCTTTGGGTTCCGGACTGTTCGAACGGCGCGCGCGACAGGGCTAGCAGGTACTTGGCGTACTCGCTCGCTATCAGGCCCGCCGTTCCGCGATAGCGCCACCAATCGTCGACCTTGACATGTTGTGGAAAGATCGGGTTCGCGACAAGGGTAACATCTGGCATGGCGAGTCTGAACTCCATCAGGGTGCGCGGCATGTGGTAATTGGCGGTGACGAGGCGAAGGCTTCGAAATCCTTGCTTCGCCATCCAACGTGCCGCTTCGATGGCGTTTCCTGCCGTGTCCTGGGCAGTATGGCCCATCTCGATGCAACATTCCACGTCTTCGGATCGCAACTGATGGTCGTTGTAAACCTGTGATATGCTTACTTCACGAGAAACGCCGGTAATGAAGAGCTTCTTGGCCAGGCCCGCGCGGAGCAGCCCAAGGCCCTCCTCCATGCGGCCCGCGCCACCGGTCGGCACGATGATCGCGTCCGTGGTCGTGGTGGCGTTCGCCGCTTGGCGGGGAATCTGCGCCGTGAACCAGACCAAGCCGCCGGTCCAGAGCAGGGCCAGGGCAGCGACCGTTGTGGCCAAGACGCGGAGCCCGAGGCAGGCCGCCCGGCGGTTCGCCGCCGCCGGCGCCGCGCGACCGCCGGCCGCGCGGCGCCTCGGGCCGGGTCCAACAGGCGGTGTCGGGGCGGGCTCCATGATCGGCGTTCTATGGCATGCGCGAGAGCACTCGCAACGCGGTGATCCGAGCCGTGACCATGGCGATAAGAGCGGTCACCAGAGGCACCATGGCGAAGGCCGCCCAAGCCCAGGGCTCGATCGAGAGGTCGGGCAGCAGCGGGGCATCGAGCCGCTCGGCCGCGCTGCGGATGCCGACTAGCGTGCCTACCGCCATGGCGATGCCCAGGAGGCCGCCGCGCAGACCGACCGACAGCGCATGGCTTTGGAACTGGTACGCCACGTAGCTGTCGCGTGCGCCGATCAAGTGCAACAGCTCGATGATATCCTGGTGCACGGCGAGGCCCATGCGGGTGATGAAAATCACCGTGGCCACCGCCGCGCTGGCGATCAGCACGACAATCGCGCCGGCCACCGCCTCGAGCGAGCGCCCGAGCGTGGCCAAGCGGTTCAGCCAAATCTTGGGATCGTCCACGGTGACGCCCGGAACCGCCTCGGCCAGCGTTTTCGACAAGGCCTCCACGTCGAGCGTTTCGCCCGGCGTCAGGGTCACATCGATGAGACGCGGCAGCGGCAACTCACCGAGCACATCGCCCTCGCCGAGCCAAGGTTCCAACAACGCCATATTTTCCGAAATCTCCAGGACTCGCGCGGCGGCGATCCCCGGGGTCGAGCGCAGCAGCTTGAGGGTCTGCGCGATGCGCTCGGCTTCGCTGCCGTCGTCGAGCGGCAACAGCTGCACGGTCACCGCGTTTATCTCGCCCCGGTCCCAGCGGTCGGCGGCGCCGTGCAACATCAGAACGCTGGCCAGCGATAGGCTCGCCAAATAGACCATAAGCGTGAACACCCATGGCAGCAGCCGGCTCGACGCATCGCGGCCGAGGGGGACGACAGGGCCTGTCTTTCTGGCCATGTCAACCGGTCGCCGGGAGCGTTACCGTGGCACCGAGCTCGCCGGCGGTGAGCCTCAGGGCCGGATGCGGCCGGCTCGCCACCAGGTTCTCGTTGTGCGTGGCGATCACCACGGTGGTGCCGATTTTGTTGAGCTCCTCGAACAGGTGCATGAGCCTCAGGCCGAGCGCCTGATCCAGGTTGCCGGTCGGCTCGTCGGCCAGCAGCAGCTGCGGCCGGGTGATCACGGCGCGGGCGATGGCGACGCGCTGTTTCTGCCCGCCCGAAAGCGTGGCCGGCCGCACATGGAGGTGCTCCGCGAGCCCGACCCAGGCGAGCAACTCGGCCACGTGCTCGCGAACCTGGTCTTCCCGCGCACCGGCGACCCGCAGCGGCAGGGCCACGTTGTCGAGCGCGGAGAGGTGGTTGAGCAGGCGGAACTCTTGAAATACGACGCCGATCCTGCGGCGCAGGCTGGCGAGGGTCTTGCGGCTCGCGGTGCTGATGTCCGTGTCGAACATGGTCACGAGGCCGCGCGACGGGCGATGGGCCAAATAGAGCAGGCGCATGAGCGAGGATTTACCCGCTCCGCTCGGACCCAAAAGATAGCGAAAATCGCCCGGTTTCAGGGAAAAGCTGAGGTCATGCAGAACCTCCGGCCCCATCCCGTACCGCATACCGACGTTTTCGAAGCGAACCACGCCCGTCAAATCCCTGTCTGGCCTCGCGTTTCGCCTGGAGCGGGCGCAGAATAATCGCCGGCTCGGCGGGCGTCCAGCGCTCGTGTAATGCCTTGTCAGGCCGAGTTCGAATGCCTATACAGGCAAACGGCAGAAGCCCGCGCGAGGGGCTCACGTCGATATTGGGTATAAACCAGTGGCCCTTGCACGCACATGATTGTCAGTTGCCCATCCTGCGCAACACGCTATCTCATTGATCCTACTTCACTTGGCGACGGAGGACGAACGGTCCGCTGCGCCAAATGCGAGCACACGTGGCTGCAGACACCGCCGTCCGACATGCCCAAGCGGATCGATATCCTGTCGCCCGTGGTCGAGCCGCAGCCCTTGCCGGTCGGCGCCAATCTGCCAGCCATCGTGGCCCGTCGACGCCGGGCCAACCGGATCGGCTGGGTCGCCCTGGTCGCGGCGGTGGCGGCGATCGTGGCGGCCGGTGTGGTGGGCCGGGATTCGATCGTCGGCGCTTGGCCGCCGGCGGCCAAGCTTTACGCCGCGGTCGGCCTCGGCGATCAAATACGCGAGGTTCAGGGGCTTGAATTCCGTAACGTGGCCTCGCGGCGGATCCTGGAGGGCGGGGTGTCGATACTGGTGATCAAGGGCGAGATCCAGAATATTACCACGGCACGTCAGCTGGTTCCCGCGATCCGGGTGGGGCTAAACGACGACAAGGATATGGAGCTCCATCACTGGACCTTCGCCGCCGAACTCGCCGAACTCTCGGCCGGCGACGTGACGGTGTTCGAGACCCGGCTGACCAGTCCGCCGCCCGGCGCCTCGAGCCTGTCGGTCAGCTTCGCTGGCGACGGCCAGAGCTGATGGCCCGCGTTCTCATCGCCGACGACGAGCCGGCTGTCCGCGAGTTTCTGGTCCGCGCGCTCGAAAGCCGCGGCCACGAGGCCGCCGCCGTGGCCGACGGTGTCGCGGCGCTCGGCGCGCTCGAGGGCAAGGAATTCGATCTGCTGCTCTCCGACATCATCATGCCCGAGCTCGACGGCATCGCGCTCGCGCTCAAGGTGGCCAAGGAGCGGCCCGATATGCCCATCGTATTGATGACCGGCTTTGCCGATCAGCGCCGCCGGGCGCGCAATCTCGAGGCGCTGGTGCGCGACGTGGTGGCCAAGCCCTTCAGCCTCGAGCAGATTTGCGCAATTGTGGACGATGCCCTTCGGGCCAGCGCGACGCCGCGCGATTAGAATTTTCCCTGAGCCAAGTCAAACCAGCCAATCGGGCACGATGTCGCGGGCAAGCACGCTGTCGTAGGACGGCCGCGCGCGAATGGTCGCGAAGTCGTCGCCGCGCACCAACACTTCGGCCGCCGACAGGCGGCTGTTGTAGCCCGAGGCCATCACCGTGGCGTAGGCCCCGGTGTCGCAGATCGCCAGCAGCGCGCCCTCGGCGAGCGGCGGCAGGTGGCGCTCTTTCGCCAGCACATCGCCGCTTTCGCAGATCGGCCCGACGATATCGACCGGCTCGCCCGGCGCGTCGGGCGCCGCCTCCAGTACCGTCAG
>JAUVWK010000235.1 GCA_030604165.1 Alphaproteobacteria bacterium
GGCAGCGGGCACCCCTACAACCGTTCGACCAAGGCGCTCGGCAAGGCGCTCGGCCTCGAGCTCGTCGAGGTCGACAATTGGAACTGCTGCGGCGCCATGGAGGTCAAGAATATCGACCCCAAGCTGCAGACCTACCTGTCGTCGCGGGTGATGGCGATCGCCGCCAAGGAGATGGGCTTCGAGGCGGTGATGGCGCCGTGCAACGGCTGCTATCACAATCTCAAAAAGGCGGAATACGATCTCGCGCACGATCCCGCCTCGGTCGAGACGGTCGAGCGGCTATCGCGCAAGGCCGGCCACGCGGCCTATCAGCCCGAGCAGATAGAAACCATCCATGCCCTCGACTGGATCAAGCAGGCGATCGGCGAAGCGGGCATCCGCGCCCGGCTCAAGAACACGCTCAGCGGGCTCAAGGTGGCCAATTACTATGGCTGCATGTACACCCGGCCACGCCATATCTTCCCGGAGAAGGACAGCGGCGAGGGCAGCGAAGCGACCTTGCAGCCCCATTACATGGATGATTTGTTGCGCGCGGCCGGCGCGGAGATCGTCGAATATCCGCTCAAGACGGCCTGTTGCGGCGGTGCCCACACGCTGTCGGATTCGGATATCTCGACCAAGCTGGTGCTCAATCTGCTGCGCGCCGCCGAGGCCTGCGGCGCCGAGGTCATCGCCACCGAGTGCCCGACCTGTCACACCGGCCTCGAGATGCACCAGATCAGGGCCGAGACCGTGTTCCAGCAAAAGACCAAGCCGGTGATCCTCTATTTCACCCAGCTGCTCGGGCTGGCCTTCGGGCTCAAGCCCAAGGCGCTCGGCATCCACGAGAACATCTCCGATTCGTTGCCCTTGTTGAAGGAGCGGGGCGTGGCATGAGGCCGTTGGCCGAGATCGAACGCGGCATCGCGGCGCTGGACGATGCGCCCGCTGACCCGAGCGCCGCCGCCCGGGAGTTGCTGAGGCTCGGCGAGGACGTTCTCGAGCACTGGATCGGGACGCGCGGCGGTACCCCCGGCAGCGGGCGGCGCGAGGGCTTTCGGCTCTTGGCGCTACAGCGCCAGGGGGCCAAGGGGGAGCCCTCCTTCAACGCCTGTCGCGAGACCTGCCGCGAGCTGGTCTATCACTACAACCTGATTACCATGGCGCCCACGCATCCGGAGACCTCGCGCCGCGTGCGTCTGGCCGCGATGATCGCGTTGCATTTATGCTTGTTTGTTGGCGGCAAGCTGGCTGATATGAGGGTTGGCGAGTTTTGCTGCTCGTCACGGCCGTTGCGGGCCGGGGCGGAGTAGCGAGCCCAGACTTGGAGGGATGCGATGCTCGTTCGCGGTTGCGAATTGCCGGACGATCTTTTGTACGATGTCGAGAACAACATTTGGTATCGCGCCAACGAGGACGGCAGCGTGACGATCGGCATGACCGCGGTTGCCGCCGCGATGGCGGGCCAGCTCGTCGCCTTCACGCCCAAGAAGGTCGGGCGCATCGTGCGCGCGGGGAAAAGCTGCGCCACCGTCGAATCCGGCAAATGGGTCGGTCCGGCCCGGCTGGCCTGCGGCGGCGAGGTCGTCGAAACCAATGACGCCTTGGTGGCGACGCCGACAATCGCCAACGACGACCCCTACGGCGCCGGCTGGATGGTTCGGGTTCGGCCCGAGGATTGGGAAGGCTTCAAGGGCCAGTTGACCGATGGCACGGCCGTCGGCCCGGTCTACGAAGCCAAGATGGACGCCGACGAGTTCGAGGGCTGCGCCGCCTGAACGCCGGCGCGTCGGGCTCAGCCGGTGGTGTGAAGCCCCGCTTCCTTCCACGCGAACAGGCCGCCCTCGAGATGGAAGGCGTGGCGATGGCCGGCTTCGAATAGCAGCTCGGCGGCGCGCGCCGAGCGCCCGCCGATATAGCACACCAGCACGGTTTTCTTGCCGGGCGCTTGCGGCAACGCCGTCGCGTCGAAGCGCGACAAGGGCAGCGGCAAGGCGCCGGGGATGTGCTCTTCGCCGAATTCTTCGGGCTCCCGCACATCGACCGCGATGGCCTCGCCATCGTGCAGCCAGCGGCGCATCGTGGCCACGTCGACATCGATCAATTTGGTCTCGGTCAGAGTGTGCATGCGTATGTTTTACGCTGATCGGACAGTAATATCAATATTTATCTGTAATTTATTGGAATAAACATATATTTTACGGTATAAATATGTTTAATATGGTATAACCTATTGTAAAATAATTGTTTAGTCTGGTCTGAGTTCGGTAGATCGGGTTGCGGACCAGGACAAGGCGGCGGCGCTGGCGCGCCGGGAGCCGGTCGGAAACGACCTCTGGCCGGCATTATTTGCCTATCAATTCTTCGTGCGCGCCCGGGTTCAGGGGTGACAAAGCTGTGGGCTTGGCCGTCCGGAGACCGTATCATGCGCAAGGACTATGTACTTGTTGTATCATCTTTGTCAGGCGAGGCCGGTATGATGCGGTGAGCGTAGGCTGCGCCCTCGCGAACCGCAATTGGGTGGCGCAGCGTCGAGCACCGAGAGCAGTTTCGCCGTAACGAACACCGCGAGGGGGAGCCCTGGGGCCCCGCGCCGAACACAGCGGGCCCAAGCGAAGGAGTTTTGAGCATGACGGACGCTAGCGCCACGACCGGCGAGACCGTGGAAAACACCAAGAGCATGGCGATGATCGTCTCCAAGGGGAGCTTGGATTGGGCTTATCCGCCCTTTATCCTGGCCACGACCGCCGCCGCGATGGGCCAGAAAGTGACCATGTTTTTCACCTTTTACGGCCTGACATTGCTCAAGAAGAAGCTCGACCTGGGGGTTTCGACCTTGGGCAATCCGGCGATGTCGATGCCCATGATGGGGATGCATATGGTGATGCCCAACTTGATGGGCATGATCCCGGGTGTCGATGGCATGGCGAGCGGCATGATGAAGGGGTTGATCAAGAAAAAGGGCATCGCTTCTATCGAGGAGCTACGCGATGCCGCCATCGAATCGGACGTGAGCATGATCGCCTGCCAGATGACCATGGATCTGTTCGAGTACAAGAGGGACGATCTGATCGACGGTCCGGAACTCGGCGGGGCGGCGACTTTCATCGAAGCGGCGAACAAGTCCGACATCAGCCTTTTCATCTGAGCGCGAGCTCATCGAGCGCGCCATGCCGGGCGCGTTCGCGCAAGGGGAGACCGACGACCCATGGCCGATCAAGTCCTGGACGCCAAGGGGCTGAATTGCCCACTGCCGATTCTCAAGGCCAAGAAGGCGCTGAACAATGTGCCGACCGGCGGCACGCTTGAAGTGCTCGCGACCGATCCCGGCGCGGTGAAGGATTTCGAGGCCTTCTGCCGCCAAACCGGCAACGAGCTGCTCGAATCCAGCCAGGATGGCAAGGTCTTCATTTTCCTGATTAAGCACACCGCCTGAACCGGTTATAGTCTTCGGGAGCCTGCGGCCGAGCGGCGGCGCGGCTCCGGGAGCAGTGTGGTTCATGGCCTGGTACGAGCGCATCACCGACATCGAGCCTTTTGACGAGGCCGGCCTGGAGCCCGCTTTGGTGGCCGCGCTGGAGGGCGACGCCGCGCGTGCGCGCGCGCGCCCCATCCGCTTTTACACGCCCACCTTCAAGGCCTACGAGACCACCGAGCTCGGCGGCTGCGGCAAGAACAGCTTCTCCGCCTTTTCCATCACCGGCGGCGCCTGCGCCCTGCAATGCGATCATTGCCGGGCGAAGATCCTCGAGCCGATGATCGCGGCGAGCAGCCCCGAGGCGCTGGATCGGCGCGTGCGCGAGCTGGTCATGCTGCAGGATCTGCAAGGCTTTTTGCTCTCCGGCGGCTCGAACCGGCGCAACGAGGTGCCCTACGGCCGCTATTTGCCGGTCGTCGAGGGGCTCAAGCGGGATTTCCCGTACCTGCGCGTTGCGGTGCACTCGGCTTTGCTCGACGAAGCCATGGCCAAGCGGCTGGAAGCGGCCGGCGTCGATGTCGCCATGACCGACATCATCGGCGCCGCCCGGACCGTTCGCGAGGTCTATCACCTCGACCGCCCGGTCGCGGATTTCGAGGCCACTCTTGCCGCCTTGCGCGCCACCGCCATGGAGGTCGTGCCCCACATCGTCATCGGCCTGCACTATGGCGAGCTTTTGGGCGAGCTCGAGGCGCTCGAGATCGTCGCCCGCCACGACGTGGCGGCGCTGGTTCTGGTGGTCGCCATGCCCTATTACGCGGCGCCGGAAAAGCCCTTCGCGACCCCGCCGCCCACAGAGGTCGCCGGGGTGTTTCGCGCCGCGCGCGCCCGCTTGGCCGAGGTTCCGGTGCTGCTCGGTTGCGCCCGCCCGCCGGGGCTGCACAAGCTCGCCACCGACGCCTATGCGGTGATGGCCGGGCTCGACGGCATCGCCTTCCCCGGCGAGGGGATCGTCGCCCTGGCCGGCGCCCTGGGGCGAACGGTGGCGCAGGAGCACGCCTGCTGCTCTATGGCCGTCGATGGGGCGGTCAATGGGTCCGTGGACCGCCGGCCCGAGAGGCGCTCGGTCGCGTGATGCGCTGGGCCAACCCCGAGGTGCTGGTGGTTGGGCTCGGCCCGGCAGGCAGCCGCGCCGCCGAGCACGCCGCGCGCGCCGGGCTCCGCGTCGTCGCCGTGGATCGCAAGCAGGCCGCCGGGGTGCCGGTCCAGTGCGCCGAATTCGTTCCCGCCATGCTGGAACACGAGATCGCCGGGCTGGCGCGGGTCACGGCGCAACCGGTGCGCCGCATGCTCTCGTTCGTCGAGGCCGAGCCGCCCGATGTCGAGCCCAACCTGCCGGGCCGCATGATCGACCGCGCCGCGTTCGATCGCTTGCTCGCCCGGCGCGCCGCCTTGGCCGGCGCCGATTGCCGCTTCGGTGTTGGCGTGCGCCACATCGGCGCCGACGGCGCGGTCGAGCTCGGCGACGGCACGGTGCTGCGGCCACGGCTCCTCATCGGCGCCGACGGGCCGCGCTCGCGGGTCGGCCGGGCGATCGGCCGCAGCAACCGGGCGCTGGTCGAAACCCGGCA
>JAUVWK010000482.1 GCA_030604165.1 Alphaproteobacteria bacterium
ACAGCGCCTTTCTCCAGACGCGCCTGCAGCTGCCGATCGCATTCGACGCCGCGCTGCTCGGCGATGGCGGCGACGCGGAGGCGCTGGCCGGCGCCAACTACGGCAAGCTCTTGCGCAAGTCCGTGTTTGCCGCGTTCCCGACGGTCGAGAAGCGAAAGACGCGCCGGGCCTTGCTCAAGCTGTTCAGCACCACGGCCCGCTTCGAGCTACGCGATTATGTGCTGGCCAACCCCGACGCGATCGGCGAAACGCGGCCGCTTTGGCTCACCGCGGGCACGGACGTGGATATCCTCATGAAGGGCCGCATGGCGCGCGATGTGCCCGAAGCCGAGCGCCGGCTCAGCGACCGGCAGATTGGTTGGGTGGATGAGCTCGCAGCACGGGGCGCCGTGAAGACATCGTTCAACGCCGGCTTCTTCGTCAACGCCGATTCGCGAAACCCCGAAGCGGCGGGGATCGCCGGGGCGGTCGCCGGCTCGTTCTTCATGCTGCTCATCACGCTGGTGTTGGCGTTTCCGATCGGCGTCACCGCGGCGATCTATCTGGAGGAATTCGCGCCCAAGAACCGCCTGACCGATTTTATCGAGGTCAACATCAACAATTTGGCCGCCGTGCCCTCGATCGTGTTCGGCTTGCTCGGCCTGGCCGTGTTCATCCAGGTTTTCCATCTGCCACGCTCGGCCCCGATCGTGGGCGGGCTGACGCTGATGCTGACGCTGATGCTGATGACGTTGCCGACGATCATCATCGCCACGCGCGCGGCCCTCGCCGCGGTGCCGCCGTCGATCCGTCAGGCGGCCTATGGCGTCGGCGCCTCGCCGGTTCAGGTCGTCATGCACCATGTTTTGCCGCTGGCCATGCCTGGCGTCATGACCGGCACCATCATCGGCATGGCCCGGGCGCTCGGCGAGACCGCGCCGCTGTTGATGATCGGCATGGTCGCCTTCATCGTCGATATTCCCACCGGCCCCTTCGATCCCGCGACCGCCCTGCCGGTGCAAATCTTTCTTTGGGCCGACAGCCCCGAACGCGGCTTCGTCGAGAAGATGGCTGCGGCTATTATCGTGCTGCTCGCCTTCTTGATCGCCATGAACGCGGCCGCGGTGTTTCTGCGGCGGCGCTTCGAGACCCGCTGGTAGCGGGCGCGGCACGCAAGACCGGAAAGGTTGGAGATGATTGAGCTTGGCGCGGCGGCGAAGATGCAGACCCGCAAGCTGAATGTTTTCTACGGCGCCAACCAGGCGTTGTTCGATGTCGAACTCGATATCGCGGAGAAGCGCGTCACCGCCTTGATCGGCCCCTCGGGCTGCGGCAAATCCACCTTCATACGCTGTCTCAATCGCATGAACGACACCATCGAGGGCTGCCGGGTAAGCGGCGATATCACCCTCGACGGGCGCGACATTTACGACCGCGCGGTGGATGTCGTGCAGCTCCGCGCGCGTGTCGGCATGGTCTTTCAAAAGCCCAATCCGTTTCCCAAATCGATCTACGAGAACGTCGCCTATGGGCCCCGTATTCACGGCCTGGCCGCGAACGGCACCGAGCTGGACGAAATCGTGGCAACCAGCCTGCGGCGCGCGGCCTTGTTCGACGAGGTCGCCGATCGCATGAACACCCCCGGCACCGGGCTTTCCGGCGGTCAGCAGCAACGACTTTGCATCGCCCGGGCCATCGCCATCAGCCCGGAGGTGATTTTGATGGACGAGCCGTGCTCGGCGCTCGACCCGATCGCCACGGCCAAGGTCGAAGAACTGATCGACGAGTTGAAAGCGCACTACACGATCGTCATCGTGACCCATAACATGCAGCAGGCGGCGCGCGTGTCGCAGCATACGGCGTTTTTCCATTTGGGTGAGATTGTCGAGTTCGACGAGACGGAGAGCATCTTCACCAACCCAAGCGAAACGCGCACCCAGGACTACATCACCGGCCGCTTCGGATGAGCGGCCGCGCCACCGTTTCGCAAGATTGGGGGACCTCGTGACCGACCATACCGTCAAATCGTACGACGAAGAGCTCGATCGCATGACCAACGCGATCCTGGAGATGGGCGGCATGGTGGAGCAGCAGCTGGCCGGGGCGATTACCGCGCTGGTCAAGCGCGACGCGGCGCTCGCCGACCAGGTCCGCCAAAGCGACCAGAAGGTCGACGCCCTCGAAGAGGAGGTCAACCATCTGGTGCTGCGGCTTTTGGCGCTACGCCAACCGATGGCGGTCGACCTGCGCCTGATCACGGCTTCGCTCAAGATCTCGAGCGATCTCGAGCGCATGGGCGACTACGCCGCCAACATGGCGAAGCGCGCCGGCGCGCTCAGTCAGATCGAGCCGGTGCGGCCAATCTCGGCCATTCCGCGACTGGCCCAGGTTACGCAAACCATGACCAAGGACGTGCTCGACGCCTATGTCGAGCGCGACGTGGACAAGGCCATGGCGGTGTGGCGCCGGGACGAAGAGGTCGACGAAATGTACAACAGCGTGTTTCGCGAGCTGCTGACCTACATGATGGAGGATCCGCGCTCGATTACGCCCTGCACGCACTTGTTATTCATTGCGAAAAATATCGAACGGCTGGGCGATCACGCGACCAACATCGCCGAGACCATCAATTTCATGGTCAAGGGCACGGCGGTGGCGGGGGAGCGGCCGAAAGGCGATATCACGCCCTTCACCACATCGAGCGCGATCCCGGTGTCGCGGCCAACCGAAACCGAGGGCCCGTGAAACCTTACCTGCTGGTGGTGGACGACGAGGCGGCGCTGCTCACGCTGCTTCGTTACAACCTGGAAAAGGCCGGCTTCGAGGTCGGCGAGGCGGTGGACGGCGAAGAGGCCCTGCTCATGATCAAGGAGCGGCGCCCGGATCTGGTGGTATTGGACTGGATGCTGCCGACGCTCTCGGGCATCGAGGTGTGCCGACAGG
>JAUVWK010000136.1 GCA_030604165.1 Alphaproteobacteria bacterium
CGCGCCGGTGGTGTAGGTCGACAACGGAAAGTTGCCCCACGACAGGAGAAACGCGAACAAGATGCCGGAAAACAGACCCGGTGCGAGGCACGGCAGCGTCACCTCGCGGAACACCTGCCAGCGGTTTGCGCCGAGATCGAAGGCCGCTTCTTCCTGTGAGACGTCGAAGCCGTAGATCTGAATCGAGATTATCAGCGTCACGATCGGCACGATCCAGACCAAATGCGCGAACACCGCCGATTCCCATGAGGGCAGGACTCCGACATAGGTGAACCACAGAAGCAGCGCCAGCCCCAGCACCGCTTGCGGAAAAAAGATCGGCAGCAGGATCAGCTTTTGATAGATCGAGCGGCCGCGCCAATTGTAGCGCGCGAAGGCCAAGGCGCCGAAAAAGCCGAGCACGACCGCGATCGCCGCCACGGAGCCCGCCACATAGAACGAGGTGAGGTGCAGATCCTGGGTCAGGTTGGCGTCGAAGGTTTGGTCGTACCACTTGGTGCTCCACGCCTTGACCGGAAAGCTGAAATAACGCGCTTTGGTGAACGAAGTGACGATCACCGAAAAAATCGGGATGTAAAGAAACAGCATGATGACGATGGTCCAGACCGTCAGCAGGCTCCGTATCCACCGTTTGCTCTCCGAATTCATGTTCAGCGCCGTCCCAGCAACATATCCAGGTCGAGCCGGCGCATGGCGAACAGCACCAGCACGCCGGTAATGACGATGGTCAGCACGGCAAGGGCCGAGCCAAGCGGCCAGTTCTGGGCATAGGTGAACTCGTGCTGAATGGCGTGGGCGATGACGATGACGTTTTGTCCGCCCAGCAGCTTGGCCTCGGCGATCGCGCCCACGGCCAGCACGAAGGTCAACAGCCCGCCGATCAGAATGCCCGGCATGGCGATGGGCAGCTCGATCTCGCGAAAAATCTGCCAGCGGTTGGCGCCGAGGTCGCCCGCCGCGTCCACCTGGTCTTTCGGGACCATGGAGAGCCCGAGCACGATCGGAAACAGCGTGAACGGCAGGTAGACGTAGATCAGGCCCAAGAGGGTGGAGCCCGATGCATACAACAGCGTGCCGGTCTCGACGCCGAACAGGAATTCCATGCTGCCCGCCAGAATCCCGCCGCCCTTCAGCAGAAACAGCATCCAGCCGAACAGGCGCACGTTCTCCGAGACGAACAGCGGCATGACGAGGATCAATGTGAACGGCGCCGCCCAGCGGCCGAACACCTTGGCCAGGCCATAGGCGATGGGATAGGCGATCAAGAGGTTGCACACCACGGTCACCGCGGCGAAGCCAAACGACCAGACAAAGGAGATGTAATAGCTCTCGCTGAAGATCTGGAGGTAGTTTTCAACCGTCCAGTCGCCGTGAAAGCCGAAGGTGCGCTCCGGCAGAAAGCTGAAGCCGAGCACGATGACCAGCGGACCGACGAAGCCGATCAGGAAGAAAATCAAGATCGGCGTGGCGGTGAGAACCCCCGGTTCCCGGAACCAACCCGCAAGAGCCGCCACTGTCGTCGGGCGTGCCGGCCGTGTCGCCATCAATCGGATACCAGCACGCTGTCCTTGGCGTCCCAGCCAATGATGACGTCGTCGTTCAACGAGCCCCGATAGGCCTGTTCGCGCAACTTCTCGATGACGACCATGTGCTCGCCCGCGCGAACGTGATATTGCACCCGCGAGCCGAGCGCGTACTCGTTGTAAAGCACGCCGCGCAAATGGTTCTCGGCCTCGGACGGCGCCGCCAAAAAGCGCATGAACTCGGACCGAATGACCAGGAAGCCATCGGTAAAGCCCGCGGGCTTGGTCGGGCTCGTCGCGCGAATCTTGAGGCTGTCGCAATCGAGCATGCCGTCGCTGCCGGTGCGCACCTCGATGAGGTTGACCTCGCCCATGAATTCGGAGACGAACTTGTTCAGCGGCTGCGTATAGATATCGTTGGGTGTGCCGATCTGGATCAAGCTGCCCTCTCGCATGATGCCGATGCGGTCGCTCATCACCATCGCCTCTTCCAGCGAATGGGTGATATAGACGAAGGTCTTCCCGGTGGCCCGGTGTAGATCCTTCAGTTCTACTTCGAGCAGTTTACGCAGCCGGTAATCGATCGCCGAGAGCGGCTCGTCGAAAAACAGGATGTCCGGGTCCGAGGCCAGCGCGCGCGCCAGCGCCACACGCTGCTGCTCGCCGCCGGAGCACTTGGTCACGCTTTTGCCGTAGTAGTCCTTGGGCAGGCGCAGCATGTCCATCAGTTCCAGGCAGCGCGCGCGCCGCTCTAACCGCGAGACCCCGCGCATTTTTAACGAAAACTCGATGTTTTGCCCGACCGTGCGGTGGTTAAAGAGCGCCAGCGATTGAAACACCATGCAGGTCGGCCGCTTGTTGGCCGGCACGTTGTTGATCCGCTGCTCGCGCAACAACACATCGCCCGCGGTCGGTTTCTCGAGCCCGGCGAGCATCCGTAAGAGCGTCGTCTTGCCGCTGCCCGACGGGCCGACAATGGTGAAAAACTCTCCGTCCACGATATCGAGCGAGACGTTGTCGACCGCGGTCAACTTGCCGAACTGCTTGGTCAGATCGACCATGCGAAGAATGGGTGCAGGCTCCGCCATCGATTGTTCCTTGTCCCCCCGCGAGCCGAGTAACGCTCTCTAGCTTTGAGCGCTTTCGTTTCGACTACGCATCTTCCGAAAGAAGCCGCGCGGACACAAGGCCCGCGCGGCTCCGTTCGCTCTCCGAATTGCGAATGCAAGATTCCGCGCTAGCTCTTTTCGCGCAGCGCGGCGGTGTAAATGTCGTACAGCCTGTTGTAATCCGGCACCACGTCGTACTCGACCGCATGCGAAATGCGGTAATCGAACTCATCCCACTGGAAGGAATTGAGCTCTTCCTTCGAGAACTTGGAGATCAGCTCGGGCTGGGACATCTGGCCGACCGGCAACAGGAAGCCGCCGGCGGTCGCCACCCAATAGGAGGTCTCGGGCTGCAAGATGTATTCCAGCCAGTCGAAGGCCTCGGGATGGAGATCCGGATTGTTGACCACCGAATTCAACTCGATCCAGTTGATGCCGCCTTTGCCGTCCGCCGGGCCGCTTTCCGGCACGACATGGTAGAGGTTCGAGATGCCGTCCAACCGGGCGGCCGAAACCGAGTAGGTGCCACCCGAGATGTAGGCGTCGATTTCGCCATTGATGAGCGCCAGATTGATGGCGACGAAATCGTCCGATATCAACTTGGCGCCGTTGATCCAGCGGCGCGCGGTCTCCTCGAACTTGGCGACCTGGTCGTCGGTCTTGGTCTTGAACGGATGCAGCCCGGCGCCCATGCACATGTGCATGATGTTCCAGTTGTCGTAGGCGAGGATGCCGTAGCGCCCGCTCATATCCGCGTTGTTGAACAGGTCCCAGCCTTCTTTCTTGCCCGTGCTTTGCGAGATCACGTCTGTGTTGACGACGAAGTCGAACGTGTCCACGCGTTGGCAGACGCCAAGCAGATGTTCGTTGTCGAGACTCATCGACCACTTATAGGGTGGCTTGAACATCGGCAGCATCTTGTCGAAATAGGGCTCAAAACGGCCGCGCTCGAGTTCGACAATCAGATTCTCGGGCCACATGATTTGGCGGGCCCAGGGATTGTTCAAGTTGATGATGTCCCAAATCTTGGTCTCGCCGGCCCGCAGCTTGTTTACCGAATCGGGGTCGGAGGTGTGCAGCTCGTATTTGATTGCCGTGCCGGAGGCCTCGGTGTAGCCGTCGAGCACGCGCGGATCCACATAGCCGTCCCAGGTCAGCAGACGCAGCTCGCGCGCCGCCGAGGAAAGCCCTGGCGCCATCACGCCCGCGCTCGCGCCCAGCGCCAACGCGCCGGCGCCGATACCTTTGAGAACGTCGCGACGGGTCGCGCCGGCGTTGCGCACCGGGTCGTTCTGGAGCATCTTTTTCAGAAGCTTTTCGTGGTCCATGGTTGCCTCCTCTGTGGCGTCCCTTATTGCTTGTCGTTTGGTGTTGCCGCGGTTTGCCGAACCATTCTCGTTGATCTCAACGACCTTCGCCCCTGACGCGGAGCACCAAGGGACTTGAGCGCCATTGAACCACAGTCGCGCGGATTTCTCATCTCAATTCCGCGCCGCCACGGGTGCCTGAAGCGGGCGCCTGAAGCGCACTCGAACCCCATGCCAGCGGCCGTCTACCAGTTCATGAATTCCTGCACGGCCGCGTCGGGGACCAAGCCCTTGGCGACATCGGCGAGCGCCTGGTCGATGATGCCTAGGCCGTCGGCCATCTCGTCTTTGCCGAGCGTGAGCGGCGGCGTGATCTCCAGCACGTTCGCGGCCAGGCCGACATAGATGAAGCTCGCGCCCAATTCATAGGCCCGGTAGATGACCTTGGCCGTGGTCTTGGCCGGCACCGGCGCGCGCGTCTCCCGATCGGCCACCAGGTCGACGCCGATGGCGAGGCCGCGCCCGCGCACGTCGCCGATCATCTCGTGGTTTTCCGCCAGGCTACGCAGGCCGTCGGCGAAGGCCGCGCCGAGCCGCTCGGCACGAGCCACGAGGTCTTCGGCGACGATGGTGCGAAGCACCGCGCCGCCGGCCGCGGTCGCGATCGGATTGCCGGCCGTCGTCTGCATCGCGAAAGCCGGCTTGAAATCGAGCACGTCGGCGGGCCCGACGATCGCGGAGAGCGGCAGGCCGCCGCCGATGCCCTTGCCGAAGATGACAAGATCGGGCGCCAAGCCCTCGTGCTGGAAGGCGTGCAACAGGCCGCTGCGTCCCAGGCCGACCTTAACCTCGTCGACAATCACCAGGATGCCGTGGGCGCGGCAGCGCTGTTCGAGCGCCCGCAGAAAACCGGCGGGCGGCACGATCAACCCGCCGTCCGACATGATCGGCTCGATGAAGATCGCCGCGACTTGCTCCGGCGGGCAGGTCGTCTCGAACTGGTAGTCGAGCAGAGCCAAGACCGCCTCGGCGGTGAATTGCGGCCGGTAGGGGTCGGGGTAGGGCAAAAGCACCAAGCCCGGCCGCGGCAAGGTGTGGGTCATCGAGGTATGGCCCGAGATGCTCATCGCGCCGGCCAGGCAGCCGTGATAGGAGCCGATGAAGGAGATGAAGCGATGTCGTCCCGTGGCGGCCTCGACGACGCGGGCGGTGGCGTCGCTGGCGTCCGAGCCGGAGTGGCCGAACCAAACGCGGCGCTCGCCGGTTCCCGGGGTGGCGTCGAGCAAAGCCTCGGCCAGCGCCGTCGCGGCCTCGTTGGGATAGAGCAACAGGCTTGCGCCCGCCATGTCGCGCACCGCCTCGGTCACCGCCTCGACCACCGCGGGATGGCCATAACCCAGACTCGCCGCCGTGGCCGAGGCCGAGAGATCGAGGATGCGCCGGCCATCGTCGTCGATCAGATAGCTGCCGGCGCCGCGGCGCGCGGCAAGCGGATTGAAATGGAGTTTCTCGATACCGGCAATGACGGCGGCATCGCGCTCGCGCAAGCTGCGATTTCCGCGATCTGTCATGGTCCGGCGCCTTAGGCGTCTTCCATGGCGCTCGGGTTCTCCGGCAGAATTTGTCCGCCGTCGAGCACCAGGGTTTGCCCGGTCACGAAACGCGCCTGGTCCGAGGCGAAATAAACCATGGCATAGGCGATGTCTTCCGGTTCGCCGATATAGCCGGCGGGAATGATCTTGGCGATTTCCTCGAGCTTCTCCCCGCCCAACTCTTTCAAGCCCTCGGTCATGATCGTGCCCGGGGCGACACCGTTGACCGTGATGTTATATTGCGCGAATTCCAGCGCCGCGCCGCGCACGAAGGCATCGAGGCCGCCCTTGGAGGCCATGTAGCTGACGAGCCCGGGCCAGCCGACAAGCGAGCCGGTGATCGACGAGGTCACGACAATGCGGCCGCCGTTCTGCGCTATCATTTGCGGCAGGCACGCCTGCGTGGCGAGGAAGACGCCCTTGAGATTGGTATTCTGCACCTCGTCCCAGGTCTCTTCGCTCATCTCCGCGATTTTCGCCGAGGGGTAGATGCCCGCGTTGAGGCAAAGCACGTCGATGCCGCCGAGACGCTCGACCGCGGCTTGCGCCATGGCTTCGAGCTCGGCCTTTTTGCTGACGTCCGCCTGAAAGAACGAGGCCTCGCCGCCGGCCCGGGCGATCGCCTCGGCGCACTCCCGGCCGGCCGCTTCGCCCCGGTTCACCACCAGCACCTTGGCGCCCTCTTGCGCGAACACTTGCGCGATGCCTTTGCCGATGCCGCGCCCGGCGCCGGTGACGATGGCCGCCTTGCCCGTCAAGCTGATAGCCATGGTCCGTCTCCCGTTTCTTTTCTTACTTATTCTCTATCCGAAGTCGGGGCGCCCGTCGACCGCGATCCCCGGTAGGCAAGCGCGGGCGCCGGGTGCAATTCGCGCTTGCGCATCGACTCTCGCAGCCGCTTTCGCCAATATCACGGCGCCGACCATGCCGCGAGCCGAGGCAAGACGACGGGACCATGCGATGACGACCGAAGGCCAGGCACCGATACCGCTGATCGATCATCACTGTCACGGGGTGGCGCCGCGGGCGCTCTCTGCCGCAGCGTTCGAAGGTCTGATGAGCGAGGCGTTCGCGCCCGCGCCGCGCGGCACCAGCCATTGGGACAAGCCCAGCGCGCTCGCCATTCGGCGCTGGTGCGCGCCGTTGCTCGACTTGCCCACCTTCTGCGCGCCGGAAGCCTATCTCGAACGACGCACCGAACTGAGTGCCGAAGAAGTAAACCGGCGCTTTCTGCGGGCCGCCGGGTTCGAGATGCTGCTGGTGGATTCAGGCAACCGGCCCGACGAGCTGTGCTCTGTCGCCGAGCTCGGCGCGCTTGCCGATGTGCCGACGCGGGAGGTGGTGCGCCTGGAATCGGTGGCGGAACGCGTCGCCGGCGGCGGCGTCTCGGCGGCCGGCTACGCCGAAGCCGTCGAGCGCGCGCTCAACGAGGCGATCCATGACAGCGTGGTTGGGCTCAAGACGGTGGTGGCTTACCGCTCGACCTTGCGGATCGACTATGCGCCGCCCGCGCCGGGCGAGGTGGTGGCGGCGGCCGGCGCTTGGCTCGCTCTGGTGGAGAAATCGGGCCAGGCGCGCATGAGCGATGCCGTGCTGGAACGCCACTTGATTTGGCTCGGCGCCGACATCGCCCGGCAGAAGGGCTTTCCGTTGCAGTTTC
>JAUVWK010000169.1 GCA_030604165.1 Alphaproteobacteria bacterium
ACCTCGTTCCCGGTCGGCGACGAGATCGCGGACGCGATCGATCCCGCTGTTTTGATGTTGCTGCGCTTTACCCTCGCCGCGCTCCTGTTCCTGCCCGCGATGGCGTGGCGCGCCGGTCTTCACTGGCCGGGTTGGCGCGCGCTCGGCGGCTACGTCGCCATCAGCGCCACGCTCGTCGCCTTCTTCTGGTGCATGTTCGAGGGGCTCCGTTACACGGACGCGCTGAACACCGGCGCCCTGACCACCACGATTCCCGGCTTCACGGCTCTGTTCGGCGCGCTGATCGTGGGCGAGCGCCTCGGCTGGCATCGGCTCGTGGCCCTTGGGCTCGGCATGGTCGGCGCGGTCTGGGTGATTTTTCGCGGCGACCCTGAGCGCTTGCTCGCGCTCGATTTGAGCAAGGGCGATTTGATCTATTTCGCCGGCTGCGTCGCCATCGGCTTTTACGGCCCGCTGGTCAAGCGCTTTCACCGCGGCGAGCCGGTGCAGGTCATGACCTTCTGGGTCTTGGCGAGCTGCGCCGTGCTGTTCCTCCTGATCGGCAACGTCAAGCTCTGGACCACCGACTGGGCCGGCGTTCCGTTGAGCGTCTTTGGCGGCATCGCCTGGCTCGCCGTCGGCCCGACCATCATCTCCTTCTTCCTGATCCAAAGCACCACGCTCACGCTCGGCGCCACCCGCGTGCAGGCCTACACCTATTTCGTCCCCGCCTTGGTCGTGCTGCTCGATTGGGCCGTGGGCCGGGGCTTCCCGACGCTCATGACCCTACCCGGCATCGGCATTGTCTTGATCGCCAGCGTCGTGATCCAGCGCGGCGCCATCCGGGAGGACGCGCGGCAATCGTGATGCTCCCAGATTGCGCTGGACGCTCCGCGGCCGCCCGTCGAGCGTTGCCGGCGCCATGACGGGGCCCGAGGCAACGCCCGCGCGCGAGAGCGTGGCGGGCGCCCATGTGCTGGCGCTGCTCGCCATGGTGATCATCGCCACGACCTTTCCCATCGGCGACGAGATCGCCGATGCCTTCGACCCCGGGGTCTTGATGTTCCTGCGCTTCGGTCTCGGGGCGCTGCTCTTCGTGCCCGTGGTGGCGCTGCGTGGGAGCTTCGCCTGGCCGACCCGGCGCGCGCTCGCGGGCTACACCGCGATCGCCGCCTCGCTGGTCGGTTATTTCTGGTGCATGTTCGAGGCCCTGCGCTACACCGACGCCCTCAACACGGCGGCGCTTTCCACCATCATTCCGAGCTTCACCGCGCTGGTCGGAGCGTTTCTGGTGCGCGAGCGCCTGGGCTGGCATCGCCTCGCCGCGCTCGGGCTCGGCCTCGTGGGCGCGCTCTGGGTGATCTTCCGTGGCGATCCGGCGCGCCTGGTCGCGCTCGAGCTGAGCAGGGGCGATCTGATCTTTTTCGCCGGCTGCATCGCCATGGGCTTCTACGGGCCGTTCGTCCAGCGCTTCCACCGCGGCGAGCCGATCGTGGTCATGACCTTCTGGGTCTTGGTGTGCTGCGCCGTCCTGTTGCTCCTGATCAGCAACGTCAAGCTCTGGAGCGCCGACTGGGCCGGGGCCTCGCTCGGCGTCTATGGCGGCATCGCCTGGTTCGCCGTGGGTCCGACCATCATCACGTTTTTTCTCATCCAGGCGACGACGTTGAAGATCGGGGCGACCCGCGTGCAGGCCTACACCTATGTCATCCCGGCCTTCGTTCTGCTGATGGATTGGGCCATGGGCCGGGGCCTGCCAACGCTGATGACGCTGCCCGGTATCGCCATCGTGTTGTTGGCCAGCCTGGCGATCCAGCGCGGCGCCATCAAGAAGGGCGCCGCGCGCTGAAGAGCGCTATTTGTCTTTGCTGCACCGGCCCGCACTTAGCGCAGCGCGTCGAGCGCGCCTTGCAAAATATAGGTGGCGGCCAGCTTGTCGATGACGCGGGCGCGCTTCTTGCGCGAGAGGTCGGCCTCGATCAGCGTGCGCTCGACCGCCACTGTAGACAGCCGCTCGTCCCACAGCGCCACCGGCAGCGCCAGCGCCTCGGTCAGGTTCGCCGCCATCTGGCGTGCCGACTGGGCGCGCGGACCTTCGCTGCCGTTCATGTTGAGCGGCAGGCCGATGACAATGCCGCCAACCTCGTGCTCGGCGCAGATGGCGCGCAAGCGCTCGACATCGACGCTGAACTTGCGCCGCTTGAGCGATTCGAACGGGTTCGCCACCACCCGCGTCATATCGGAGAGCGCGATGCCGACGGTCTTGCTGCCGGGGTCGAGGCCCAGCAGCCGCTGCCCCGGCGCAAGTGCGCCAGCCAACTCGGGGAGGGTCAGGATCGCCATGTTGCGGATCGTCCGGCCCGGTGATACCTTCGCCGCCGTTTCCGCGCCGGGGCCCGCCGGGCCCGGGCTTGCAAGCGGCTTCCACTGGAACGACAACGCGAACCTGACACATGGCAATCGATAAGGCCACCGTGCTGCGCATCGCTCAGCTGGCGCGCATCGAGGTCAAGGACGAGGCGCTCGACGAGCTCGCCGGCGAGCTCAACGGCATCCTTGCCTGGGTCGAGCAGCTGGGCGAGGTCGACACCGAGGGCGTCGCGCCCATGACCAGCGTGGTCGAGGTCAAATTGCCGCGACGCGACGATCATGTCAGCGACGGCGGCAGGCGCGACGACATCCTGGCCAACGCGCCCGAGGCCGAAGACGGCTTTTTCGTGGTGCCCAAGGTGATCGAATGAGCGCGCTCACCGACCTGACGCTGGCCGAGGCCCGCGCCGGGCTCGACAAGCGCGAATATTCGGCCGTCGAGTTGACGCGAGCGCACATCGCGGCGGTCGAGGCGGCGCGCCCGCTGAATGCCGTGGTGGCGGAGACCTTCGACCGGGCGCTGGCCGGCGCCGCGGCCTCGGACCAACGCCTCGGTGCCGGCGAGGCGGGGCTCTTGGAAGGCGTCCCGCTCGGCATCAAGGATCTATTCTGCACCGAGGGCGTGCGCAGCCAGGCCTGCTCGCACATTCTCGACGGCTTCAAGCCGACCTACGAATCGACGGTGACGCGAAAGCTCTGGGCCGCCGGCGCGCTGATGATCGGCAAGACCAACATGGACGAATTCGCCATGGGCTCGTCCAACATGACCAGCCATGAAGGCCCCGCCATCAATCCCTGGCGGCGCTCCGGCGACAATCGCCAGCTGGTGCCGGGCGGCAGCTCCGGCGGCTCGGCGGCCGCGGTGGCCGCGCGCCTTTGCCTGGGCGCGACCGGTACCGATACCGGCGGCTCGATCCGCCAGCCTGCCGCCTTTTGCGGCCTGGTCGGGCTCAAGCCGACCTACGGCCGCTGCTCGCGCTGGGGCATCATCGCCTTCGCCTCCTCGCTCGACCAGGCCGGGCCGCTGACCCGCACGGTGCGCGACGCCGCCCTCATGCTGCGCGCCATGGCCGGCCACGACGCCAAGGATTCGACCTCGGTGGACACGCCCGTGCCCGACTACGCCGCCGCGTTGGGCCAAGGCGTCAAGGGCATGCGCATCGGCATTCCCGCCGAATACCGGGTGGACGGCATGCCGGACGAGATCGAGGCGCTTTGGCGTAAGGGCGCGGATTGGCTCAAGGCGGCCGGCGCCGAGCCGGTCGAGATCACCCTGCCGCACACCAAATACGCGCTGCCGACCTATTACATCGTGGCCCCGGCCGAGGCCTCGTCCAATCTCGCGCGCTATGACGGCGTGCGCTATGGCTTGCGCCTGAAGGGCGAGGACTTGCGCGACATGTACGCCAAAACCCGCGCCGCCGGCTTCGGCCAGGAGGTGCGCCGGCGCGTGCTGATCGGCACCTATGTGCTCTCGGCGGGCTATTACGACGCCTATTATCTGCAGGCGCAAAAGGTGCGCAGCGTGATCGCCCGCGATTTCAAGCAAGCCTTCGAGAGTGTCGATCTGGTGCTGACCCCGACCGCGCCCTCGGCCGCCTTCGCCATCGGCGAGAAGATGGACGACCCCATCGCCATGTATCTCAACGACGTCTTCACCGTGCCGGCGAGCCTCGCCGGCCTGCCGGCGATCTCGGTGCCGGCCGGGCTCTCGGCCGATGGCCTGCCGCTGGGGTTGCACCTGATCGGCAAGCCGTTCGACGAGGAGACGGTGCTGCGCGCGGCCGAAACCCTGGAAGAGGCCGCGGCCTTCCGCGCCAAGCCGGCTTGGCTCGAAGACGGCGGCGCGCCATGAGCGGGGTGGTCGAGGGCCGCACCGGGCCGTGGGAGATGGTGATCGGGCTCGAGATCCATGCCCAGGTGACCTCCAAGGCCAAGCTGTTCTCGGGCGCGGCCACCGCCTTCGGCGCCGAGCCCAACACCCAGGTCAGCCTGGTCGATGCCGCCATGCCCGGCATGCTGCCGGTGATCAACGGCTACTGTGTCGAGCAGGCGGTGCGCACCGGCCTCGCGCTCGGCGCCGAGATCAAGCTATTCTCGGTGTTCGACCGCAAGAACTATTTTTATCCCGACCTGCCGGCCGGCTATCAGATTTCGCAATTCAGCCAGCCCGTGGTCGGCCACGGCACCGTGGTGATCGACCTCAAGGACGGCAGCACGCGCGAGATCGGCATCACCCGGCTGCATATGGAGATGGACGCGGGCAAGAGCGTGCACGACCTCCGCGCCGACGCCACCCATGTCGACCTCAACCGCTCCGGCGTCGCCTTGATGGAGATCGTCTCCGAGCCCGACATCCGCTCGCCGGAAGAGGCCGGCGCCTATGTTCGCAAGCTGCGCTCGATCCTGCGCTATGTCGGCACCTGCGATGGCAATATGGAGGAGGGCAGCCTGCGCTGCGACGTCAACATCTCAATGCGCCGGCCGGGCGAGGCTTACGGCACCCGGGCCGAGATCAAGAACGTCAACTCCGTGCGCTACATGATGAAGGCGATCGAATACGAGGCCGAGCGCCAGGTCGAGATTCTCGAGGATGGCGGCTCGGTGGCGCTGGAGACCCGGCTGTTCGACGCCAGAACCTCCACCACCCGCGCCATGCGCTCCAAGGAGGAGGCGCACGACTACCGCTATTTTCCCGACCCCGACCTGCTGCCCTTGGAGCTCGATGCCGCCTGGGTCGAGAGCCTGCGCGCCGGGCTGCCCGAGCTGCCGGACGCCAAGAAGGCCCGCTTCATCGAGCAATTCGGGCTCTCGCCCTACGACGCCGGTGTGCTGGTGGCAGAGCAGGACTCGGCGGCTTTTTTCGAGGCGGTGGCCGCGGGGCACGACGGCAAGCTCGCGGCCAACTGGGTCACCGGCGATCTCTTTGGCGCCCTCAAAAAGGCGGGTCTCGGGATCGGCCAGTCCCCGGTCTCGGTCGACCGGCTCGGCGGGCTGATCGAGCGCATTCAGGACAACACCATCTCGGGCCGCATCGCCAAGGAGGTTTTCGAGATCATGTTCGAGAGCGGCCGGGACGCCGACACGGTGATCGCGGAGAAGGGGCTGAAGCAGGTCACCGATGTGGGCGCGATCGAAGCGGTCGTAGATCAGGTGATCGCCGACAATCCCGACAAGACGGCCGAGTTCCGGGGCGGCAAGGACAAGCTGATGGGCTGGTTCGTCGGCCAGGTCATGAAGGCGAGCAAGGTCAAGGCCAACCCGCAAATGGCCAACCAGGTGCTGGCCAAGAAGCTCAAGGGCTGAGCGCGCCCCATAACATTCTCAGCGACGGAGGGCTGGCGATGAAAGCGATGGTGCTGACGCGCTATGGCGGGCCCGAGGCCATCGTGGCGCAAGAGTTGCCGACGCCTGCGCCCGGCGCCAACGAGCTGCTGGTGCGTATCGCGGCCAGCTCGGTCAATCCGGTGGATTGCCAGGCGCGCAGCGGCCAGTTCGAGGCCTGGTTCGCCCCGCCCTGCGTGCTCGGGCTCGATGTCTCGGGCATGGTCGAGGCGGTGGGCCCGGGCGTCGGCGAGTTCGCGCCCGGCGACGAAGTGTTCTACATGCCGCGTATCGGCGGGCCCGGCAGCTACGCCGATTATCACGTCGCGCACCAGGAGCTGGTCGCGCGCAAGCCGCGCAATCTCTCGCACAACGAGGCGGCGGCGCTGCCGCTGGTCGGCCAGACCGCGTGGGACGCGCTCTATGTGAAAGGCCGCATCGGCGCCGGCGAGACGGCGCTGATCCACGCCGGCGCGGGCGGGGTCGGGCACATCGCCGTGCAACTCGCCAAGGCCGCGGGCGCCTATGTCTTCGCCACCTGCAGCGCGCGCAATCTTGAGTTCGTCGCGGGCCTCGGCGCCGACCGCGCGATCGATTACCACGCGGAAGACTATGCCGAGGTGATC
>JAUVWK010000080.1 GCA_030604165.1 Alphaproteobacteria bacterium
ACCATGGCGCGGGCCGAGCGCCACCGTGAGGTGATTTCGCGGCTCGCGCGCCTGCGCCAGATCGCCCCGCTCGACGGCGCGGTGCCCACTGGCGCGGTGCAAAGCGTGATCGACGAGGCGACCGTGATCTTGCCGCTCGCCGACGTGATCGACCTCGACCAGGAGCGGGCGCGGCTCGAAAAGGAGATCGGGCGGCTGGGTCAGGATATCGACAAGATCGAGAACAAGCTCGGCAACGAGAAATTTCTCAGCAAGGCGCCGGAGCATGTGGTGGCGGCGCAGCGCGAGCGGCTGGCGGAAGCGACACAAGCGCGCGCCAAGCTCGCAGAGGCGCTCGGCCGCTTGCAGTTGGTTTAAGCGGCTGGACCGCCTTCACGGCCCCGCCTAAGATCGCGCCAAATAGATCGCGCCAAATACATCGCGCCTAAGCCGCCCCGTTGGGGCGCGAGTAACGCCAAGGGAGACGACGGACAAATGAGCGCCAAATTCGACAAGAGCAAACTGCCCAGCCGCCATATCACGGTCGGGCCCAAAAGCGCCGCGCATCGCGCCTTCTTCTATGCCATGGGCGTCTCGCGCGAGGCCATGGACCGGCCCATCGTCGGGGTCGCCACCACCTGGAACGAGACCGCGCCGTGCAATATCACGCTGCGCCGCCAGGCCCAGGCCGCCAAGGCGGGCGTCGAGGAGGCCGGCGGCACGCCGCGCGAGTTCACCACCATCACCGTGACCGACGGCATCGCCATGGGCCATCAAGGCATGAAGTCGTCGCTGGTCTCGCGCGACGTGATCGCGGATTCGGTGGAGCTGACCATACGCGGCCATAGCTACGACGCGCTGATCGGCATCGCGGGCTGCGACAAATCGTTGCCCGGCATGATGATGGTGATGGTGCGGCTCAACGTGCCCTCGGTATTTCTCTATGGCGGCTCGATCCTGCCGGGCCGGTTTCGCGGCAAGGACGTTACCGTGATGGATGTCTACGAATATTACGGCAAGCTCAACCAGGGTGAAGTCTCGGAAGCCGACTTGGAGGAATTGGAGGCGGTGGCCTGCCCCTCGGGCGGCTCCTGCGGGGGTCAGTTCACGGCCAACACCATGGCCTGCGTCTCGGAAGCCATCGGCCTCGCGCTGCCCTATTCGGCGGGCGCGCCGGCGCCCTATCAGTCGCGCGACGAATACGCCGTGGCCTCGGGTCAGGTGGTGATGCGGCTGATCGAGGCGGGCCTCCGCCCGCGCGACGTGGTGACGCGCGACGCGCTCGAGAACGCGGCGGCGGTGGTCGCGGCCACGGGCGGCTCCACCAACGCCGGCCTGCATCTGCCGGCGATCGCGCACGAGGCCGGCATCGACTTCGATCTCGCCGCGGTGACCGAGGTGTTCAAGCGCACGCCCTATATCGCCGATCTCAAGCCCGGCGGGCGCTATGTGGCGAAGGACCTGTACGACGCGGGCGGCGTTCCGATGGTGCTCAAGGCGTTGCTCGACGGCGGTTATCTGCACGGCGATTGCCTGACCGTGACCGGCAAGACCTTGGCGGAGAACTTGGCCGATGTGGTCTTCCCGACGGACCAGGACGTGGTGCGTGCCACCGACACGCCGCTCTCGCCGACCGGCGGGCTGGTCGGGGTCTCAGGCAATTTGGCGCCGGAGGGCGCGATCGTGAAGGTGGCGGGGCTCACGCGTCTGCGGCATGCCGGACCGGCCCGTTGCTTCGACACCGAAGAGGACGCCATGAAGGCCGTGGTCGGGCGCGCCTACCAGCCCGGCGAGGTGATCGTGATCCGCTACGAGGGACCGAAAGGCGGCCCCGGGATGCGCGAGATGCTCGCCGTCACCTCGCAGATCTACGGCCAGGGCATGGGCGAGAAGCTGGCACTGATCACCGATGGCCGCTTCTCCGGCGCGACGCGCGGCCTCTGCGTCGGCCATGTCGGGCCCGAGGCGGCGGTGGGCGGGCCCATCGGGCTGCTCCAGGACGGCGACATGATCAGGATCGACGCGGAGGCCGGCGAGCTCAGCGTGGATTTGAGCGAGGCGGAGCTGGCGCAGCGGCGCCAAGCCTGGCAGCCGCGCCAGACCGACTATCAGTCGGGCGCGTTGTGGAAATACGCCGCCACCGTCGGCCCCGCCAACAAGGGCGCGGTGACCCACCCCGGCGGCAAGGCCGAGACCCACAGCTACGCCGACATCTGAGGTGTGACGGGGCAGCGGCGTGGCGCGCATCGCGGTCGGCGGCTTTCAGCACGAGACCAACACCTTCGCCCCGTCCAAGGCCGACTATGCGGCGTTCGTTCAGGCCGACGCCTGGCCGGGCCTGAGCCGCGGCGCGGCGCTGTTCGAGGCGGTGGCCGGGATTAACCTGCCGGCGACCGGGTTTATCGAGGCGGCGCGGGCGGCGAGCCACGAGCTCGTGCCGACACTGTGGTGCTGCGCGACGCCCTCGGCCCACGTCACCAGCGACGCCTTCGAGCGCGTCGCGGCGATGCTGCTCGAGGATCTCACCGCGGCGCGGCCCGACGCGGTTTATCTCGATCTGCACGGCGCCATGGTCACTGAAGATTTCGAGGACGGCGAGGGCGAGCTGCTGCGCCGCGTGCGCGCGGCGCTGGGCGACGCTATCCCCGTGGTGGCGAGCCTCGATCTGCACGCCAATGTCACGCCGACCATGACGGAAGCGGCCTCGGGCCTGGTTGCCTATCGCAGCTATCCGCATATCGACATGGCCGAGACCGGCGCCCGCGCCGCGCGCCTGCTGATGCGCCTGCTCGAGGCCGGCGCTCCGGCCCCGGCCCAGACCTTGCGCAAGCTCGATTTCCTGATTCCGATAACCGGCCAATGCACCATGGAGGAACCGGCCGCGACGCTCTATCGGCGCTTGGCGGAGCTCGAGGGCGACGCGGTGTGGAGCCTCTCCTTCGCCATGGGCTTCCCGCCGGCGGATATCGGCGCGTGCGGGCCGGCGGTCTATGGGCTGGGCGCCGATCAGGCCGCGGTGGACGCCGCGGTGGCGCGCCTTTGCGATGCCATCGCGGAAGCCGAGGGCGAGTTCTCCGGGCACTACTATGAGGCGGACGAGGCCGTGCGCCTGGCCATGGCAAACACGGGCGCCGGTCCCGTCGTGCTCGCGGACACCCAGGACAATCCGGGCGCGGGCGGCAATTCAGATACGGTCGGCCTGCTCGAGGCGCTGCTGCGAAACGGCGCGCAAGGCGCGGTGTTCGCCATTCTGCATGACCCGGAGGTCGCGGCCGAGGCCCATCGCGCCGGCGAGGGGGCGGTATTTGCCGCCGGGCTCGGCGCCAAGTCCGGCTTGCCGGGGCACCAGCCGTTCGCGGGCCGCTTCGCGGTCGAGCGCATCGGCGACGGCCGCTTTACCGCCACCGGGCCGATGTGGCGCGGGGCGCGGATGGAGCTCGGCCCCATGGCGCTGCTCCGGGTGGAGGATAAGGATCAGGCCGACGTGCGCGTGATCGTGGCGAGCCGGAAGTTTCAGGCGGCTGATCAGTCGGTGTTTCGCCATCTCGGGCTGGAGCCGGCCGAGCAGCGTATCCTGGCGCTCAAAAGCTCGGTCCATTTCCGGGCGGATTTCCAGCCCCTCGCGGCCGACATCCTGGTGGCGGTGGCGCCGGGGCCTAATTTGGCCGACCTCACCAAATTCCCCTACCGGAACCTGCGGCCTGGCCTGCGCATCACGCCGCTCGGATCCGGCTTTCGACCGGACCGATAAGGCTCGTTGCCCTATTGCCGGCCCTTTTGCTTGCGCTAGTATACCCACCAGAGGGTGATATTGAAGGGAGAGGGTTCGATGCCTTTGCTCGACCTGCACCACGTTACGATCAAGTCCAAGGACCTCGACGAGACGGTCCGCTTCTACACCGATGTGCTCGGCATGCGTCAAGTCGAGCGGCCCAGCTTTTCGTTCGCTGGCGCTTGGCTGGAGATGGGCAACACCATGTTCCACATCATCGCCGGCGACGTGGCGAAGACGGATGGGGGCGACTACGCCTACAGCCAGAGCGCTTCGCCCATCGACCATATCGCGCTGCGGGCCACCGGCTTCGACGCCATGCGCCAGACCCTCGTGGACAAGGGCTGCGCGTGGCGACAAAGCAATATCCCGGATTTCAAGCTGTGGCAGCTTTTCGTGCTCGACCCGAGCGGCGTCGTCATCGAGCTCAACTACGAGGCCGAGGCGGAGGCGGCGGGCAGCGAAGGGCCGAGCGACGAAAACCTCATCGCCACCGGCCGCTTTCGCGCTGCCTGAGCGGCACGGTTCGTGACAGGAAGGGACTTAAGCCATGGTGTATCTGCCGTCGCTTTCGGGCGAGGCGACGCTATCCGATATTTTCAGCGCCTATCCCGCCACCTCGGAACCCCTGTTGCGCTACTGCGAGGCGCTGCTGCGCGGTGAGTCGCCGCTGACCATGGCTCAGCGCGAACTGATCGCGGCTTACGTTTCCGGGCTCAATCGCTGCGGACATTGCACCGGCGTGCACAGCGGCGCGGCGGAAGCGCTCGGCGTGACGGAGGGCTTGGTCGCCGACCTGCTCCGCGACATCGAAACGGCCGCGGTCGAGGCGCCGATGAAAGCCATCTTGCGCTACGCCCGCAAATTGACGCTCGCGCCGAGCGAGATAGGCAAGGCGGATGCGGACGCGGTCTACGCCGCGGGCTGGGACGAAAAGGCGCTGCACGACGCGGTCTCGGTTTGCGCCCTGTTCAATTGCTTCAACCGCTTCGTCACGGGGCTCGGGCTCGAAGTCACGCCGGAGACCGCCAAGATGCGCGGCAAGATGCTGAGCAAGATCGGCTATGCCGGATTGATCGAAAAGCTCGGTCTCGGGCAAAAAGCGAGCGCGGCCTGAGCCGTTTGCGCTAACCGTCTTCTCTTCCGGGGGGCAGGCGGTCGAACGACGGCAGGCCATCCTCCAGGTGCAGCCACGGCAGCCGGTAGTCGGCAAAGACGTGGGCGCCCGGCTTGAATGCTTCGGGTTTGTCGAAGGCGCCGACCATGATGTGCACTTCGCCGGGGTATTTCTTCGCGACGTAGGTCAGCGGAGTGCCGCAGGTGCCGCAAAAGCTCCGGGTTACGCCGGGCGAGGACCGGTATTCGACCGGCGGCACGGCGAGGATTCGATAGCTCTCGACGGCAACGCCGACAAAGGTGGCGACGGCCGCGCCGCAGGCTCGTCGGCAATCGTCGCAATGACAATGGCTGACCCACAGCGGCGGCCCGGAGGCCCGGAACCGCACCGCGCCGCACAGGCAACCGCCCTCGTGGCCTTCTTTGGCGTGACCCTCTTTGGCGGATTCGCTCATGCGCTCAGGCTACACCAGATCGGCGTGTGATCCGAGGCCTTGGGCCGGCCGCGCGGCCCGCTGGCGATCTCGCAGGCGAGCAACCGGTCGGCGGCTTGGGGCGAAAGCAACAGGTGATCGATACGCAAACCCTCGTCGCGTTGCCAGCGGCCCTTCTGATAATCCCAGAAAGTGTAGGCGCCGACCTCCCCATGAAGTGCCCGGAAGGCGTCCGTGAGCCCAAGATAGAGGGTGGCCCGGTAGCGTGCGCGGGTTTCAGGGCGGCAGAGAGCGTCGTCTTTCCAAGCTGCCGCGTCGTAGACGTCGTCGTCGCTGGGCACGACGTTGTAATCGCCGCCAAGCACCATGGCTTCCTCGTGACGAAGCAGGGCTTGAGCGTGGTCGTGCAGGCGCTCCATCCAAGCCAGCTTGTAGGTAAACTTCTCGGTATCGACGGGATTGCCGTTGGGCAGGTAAATCGAGGCGACCCGCACGCCCACGACCACGGCCTCGATGTAACGCGCCTGCTCGTCGCTCGGGTCGCCCGGCAGGCCCAGGATGGCGTCCTCGATCGGATTTTTGCTGAGGATGGCGACGCCGTTGTAGCTCTTCTGGCCGAACACCGCGACGTTGTAGCCGCGATCCTCGATTTCGAGGGCGGGAAAGCTTTCGGACTGGCACTTGATCTCCTGCAGGAGCGCGACGTCGGGCTCGGCTTCGTCGAGCCAAGCGAGCACGTTGGGAAGCCTCGCGCGGATCGAATTGACGTTCCAGCTGGCGATTTTCAGCTCCGACACCCGAATCCTCCCGCAAGGAAAAGCCCGCCTATCGCGGGCCCTGTCTTACCACGATTCGACAAGGATTCGGCGGCGCGCTCAGCGCCCTAGCCGAGCGAGAACGAACTCCCGCAGCCGCAAGACGAGCTGGCGTTGGGGTTTTTTATCTGGAACGCCGCGCCGATCAGGTCGGTCACGAAGTCGATCTCGGCGCCCGCCATGAAGCCGGCCGAGACGCCATCGACCAGGACCACGACGCCATCCCGTTCGATCACCACATCGTCTTCGTTTCGGCTGTCGTCGAAGGCGAAGCCATACTGATAGCCCGAGCAGCCGCCGCCGGAGACGGTCACCCGCAGCGGCCGGTTGGGCTTGGCCTCGTTGCGGAGCAGTTCGGCGATCCGCCGGGCGGCCCGCGCCGAAACCGATATGGGGGGCGCCGCCACGGCACTGGGGGCGGCTTCGATGGGCCGAGCCATGCGACCTTGCTCCTAAGTAGTTAAGAATCGTTCCAATCTATTAACGACCCTCTAATTTTACATAGGCGGTGAGCCGGATTTGTCAATCGGCCTCGGCGGCCGCCCAGTCAGGCCCGTCTTGCATGGCAGCGGTGGCCCACAATGCGGGCGCCGGCCACTTTCGGCAATCCTTCCGATCGTGTGGCCGATTATCTCGTGCCGCCCGGCCAAGTCAAAAGCGGCATGTTAACCACGATGCCCGTCGTTTCGCTCGAGAGCGCGCCGTTCTTCAACTCCTCCTCGACCGCCGCGGCCGAAGTCAGCAGATGGGCCTCAGCCGCGTCGCTCCAGGTGACCAGTACCACCGTCCTGAGGGGCGAATAGCCCGGACGGCCGGGCGGGTTGTCGAACACGTCCGGTTGATGCTCCAGTGGGCCGCGGGGCCCCTCGGGCACCACGCCATTGGTGAAAACATAGACCTTCGCCAGCATCGCATCCGGCGCATCCGCAAGCGCGGGTACGACGAGCACGGGCGATCCCATCATGTCGGTGAGCAATTGCGCAATCTTTTGGTCCGACGCCTCGGTGTGGAGAAAAAGTATGCGCTCGCCCTCGCTGTAGCCGGTCACAGCCGGCACGGTTGGCGCGTCCGCGGGCGCCATCATTTGCATGGCTTTCATGGCCTCCGGCTTGTCATCCTTCGGGCCCATCGTGTCGCCCATGTCTGCCGCGAGTCCCTGTCCCGCCGTCAGGACCAGCGCCATGAAAAGCGCCGCCAGCGCGCGCAAATACCAGTATCTTTTCCGGTCTCCCTTCATCATCCGATTTCCCCTGCGGCTGAGCGTTTTATTTGGTAGCACCCCGAAGCGTAAGTTAGGTCTTGTAACCCGGTCGGGAGTCAAGCTCTGGCGCCGAGCCCGCATGCGACGCCCGGGGGGCGTCGGTCGCCGCTGAGGCACGGCAGCGCGCCCTGCGGATTGCGGGCGGAGTGCACGCTAGGTAGTCTCCGCCCATGAGCGCCACACATCCCGCACCCGCGCCCTATGCGAGCCAACCGGAGGAGAGCCGCGGGCGGCTCCATCCCGAGCCCGAAAGCGCCACGCGGACCGTGTTTCAGCGCGACCGCGACCGGATTGTTCATAGCGCGGCATTCAGGCGCCTCGAATACAAGACCCAGGTGTTCGTCTATCACGAGGGCGATTATTATCGGACCCGGCTTACCCATAGCCTGGAAACCGCGCAGATCGCGCGCTCGATCTGCCGTGTGCTGGGGCTCAACGAGGACTTGGCCGAAGCCCTTGCGCTCGCCCACGACCTTGGGCACACGCCGTTCGGTCACGCCGGCGAGGTGGCCCTGGCGGAGATGATGGCCGGCTATGGCGGCTTCGACCACAACACCCATACCCTGCGCATTTTGACCGAGCTGGAGCAGCGCTACGCCGAGTTCGACGGCTTGAACCTGACTTGGGAGACGTTGGAGGGGATCGCCAAGCACAATGGGCCGGTGCTGCCGGCCGAGGGGGCCGGTGTGGGCGAGGGCGGGGCGGCCTTGCCCGCGGCGCTCGCGCGCTATGTCGAGCGGCATGACCTGGAACTGCACACCCATGCCGGCGCGGAGGCGCAGGTCGCCGCGCTCGCCGACGACATTGCCTATAACAACCACGATGTGGACGACGGCCTGCGGGCCGAACTGTTCTCGGTCGACGATCTGCGCGAAGTGCCGCTGGTCGGCCCGGTGTTCGCGTCCGTACTGCGGCGTCACGATGGCTTGGACCGGAATCGTCTGATCCACGAAGCCGTGCGGCGCATGATCGACGCCATGGTGACGGACCTGCTCGACGAGAGCCGCCGTCGGCTCGCCCACGCGGCGCCACGACACGTGGACGACATCCGCGCGCTGGGCCGGCCCGTCATCGCGTTTTCGGCGGAGATGTGCGCCCACGACACGGCGTTGAAGGGATTCTTGCGCGAGCACATGTATCGCCATTACAAGGTCAATCGCATGGCCAGCAAGGCCCGCCGCGCGGTGCGTGAGATGTTTCAGCTTTTTGTCGGCGAACCGGAATGTCTGCCCGACGAATGGCGGGTGCAATGCGGAGCTCCGGGCGTGCCGCAGACGGCCAAGGCCGTGGCCGATTACATCGCCGGCATGACCGACCGCTTCGCCCTCATGGAGCACCAACGCCTGTTCGACGTCGCTGGAAGATAGATGAATTTTTTCAGATATTTACAGTCGGTCATTGAAAAAGAAATAGAGCTGATCTCGGACGCCGGCTCGCTGCCGCGTGGGCTCGACACGAGGGCGCTCACGGTGGAGCCGCCGCGCGAGGCCGGTCATGGCGAGGTGGCGACCAACGCCGCGCTGGTCTTGGCCAAACAGGCGAAGCGGCCACCTCGCGAGATTGCCGGGCTGATCGCGGCCCGCCTCGAGAGCCGCGATGAGATCGCCGGCGCCGAGGTGGCCGGCCCGGGATTCGTCAACCTGACCATGAAGCCCAGCTTTTGGTACGCGCGCCTCGGCGAGATCTTGGCGGCGGGCGGCGACTACGGCACGACCGATCTGGGCGGTGGCCAGCCTGTCAATGTGGAATATGTCTCGGCCACCCCCACGGGGCCGCTCCATGTCGGCCAGGCCCGGGGCGCGGTGTTCGGCGATGTTTTGGCGAGCCTGCTGGCGCGCGTCGGATACAAGGTGACGCGTGAGTACTACGTCAACGATGCCGGCGCGCAGGTCGATATTCTGGTGCGCTCGGTCCATTTGCGCTACCGCGAGGCGCTTGGCGAAGCGATCGGCGACATCCCGGAAGGGCTCTATCCGGGGGCTTACCTCAAACCCGTCGGCGCGGCGCTGGCCGAGCGCGACGGCGGCAAGTGGCGCGAGGCGCCGGAGGACGTCTGGTTGCCGGCCATTCGCGACCATTGCACCGACGCCATGATGGCGTTGATCCGGGACGATCTTGCCGCGCTCGGGATACGCCACGACCTCTTCAGCTCGGAGCGCAGGCTGGTCGACTCGGGTCGAGTCGACGCCGCTTTCGACTTTCTCGAGGGTAATGGATTGATCTATGAGGGTGTTCTCGAAGCGCCCAAGGGCAAGCCGCCGCCCGACGATTGGGAGCCGCGGCCGCAGACTCTGTTTCGCTCGACCAAGTTTGGCGACGACGTGGACCGGCCGCTCAAGAAATCGGATGGCGCCTGGACCTATTTCGCGACCGATATCGCCTATCATCGCGACAAGGTGCAGCGCGGCTTCGCCACCATGATCGACGTGTGGGGCGCCGACCACGGCGGCTATGTCAAACGCATGAAGGCCGCCGTCGCCGCGCTCTCGGACGGCGCCGCG
>JAUVWK010000420.1 GCA_030604165.1 Alphaproteobacteria bacterium
CGGTCACCACCGCGTCGCTGATCTTGGCCGCGTCGGCAAGCTTGGCGGAACCGACGACCCCTTCCGGGAACTCGAATATCTCGGCCCCGACGACACCGATCTGCGAGTACCAGGCGATCGGCAGATTAAGGGCATGGCCGGGCCGATCGACATGTCCCGCGGGTAAGTTGCCTTGCGGGTAGGTGTTGACCGCATTTTCCATCTGCATCATCTCGGGAAACAGATTCAGCGCGACCGATGTTTCCCCTTCGCACGAGTGAGCCCAGGGCGTCTCGAACGGGCCGCCATGGGCCTTGTCGAGGATTTGCTTGGCAATGGCCACGAAATAGGAGACATGGGTGATCAGGGCCGGCACCTGGAACTGTTTGCCAAACTCCTGAATCGCCACGGGAATAACATATTCCTGGCCGTGCGCATTGAGCAGGATTTGCTTTCTGAAGCCGGCATTCCAGAAGCCGGCGATAACGGATTTGAGGGTCGAGATGAAGGTGTCGTCGGGCACCAGCACCGTGCCCGGCATCCCCAGATGATGCATGGGATGAGAGCCATACCAGATCGGCATGGCGACGATGCAACCGGTCTTCTGCGCGACGGCCTCGGCTAACCGCGCCGCGATCAGGGTATCCTCGCCGAACGGGACGTGATCGCCATGGGTCTCGGTGCTGCCCACCGGGATGAGGATGATGTCGTTTTCCTGCAGTCGTTTTTTGACGTCCGCTCCGGTCATGTTTTGAAAGTAGACACCGTCGGGTTTGTCCATGTGACCTTCGGTGAGAGGCAAGTTCCAATCGGACATGGCGGTTCGACCTCCCAGTCTTACTCGGCCCGGCGCGGCCTCGAGGGCGCCCTATCCGAGCGACCCTGAGGATAGCGCGGCGCGAACGGCCTTACAGGGCGCGGCGGCGCGCGGCGAAAAAAAACAGACTGGAGGGTAAACGAGCCGCTGCGGAGGAAACGCACCGTGGCGCTCAGCCGTGCGCCGCGCCCGAGATCTGGTTGGCGCGCCGGTACTCGCTCGGCGGCACGCCCCATTGGCACCGGAAGAAGCGCGTAAAATGACTCTGCGCGCTGAAGCCAAGATCGTCGGCGATGACCGCCATGGTGTCTGAACTCGCCGCAAGTCGGGTCACCGCCCGATTCATGCGCAGCACGTTGGCATACAGGCCGGGCGAGAGGTTGGTGCACTTGCGGAAAAGCGCGAACAAATGAGCGCGCGACAAGCCGGCGTGCCGCGCCAGCGCGTCGATATCGAGCGGCTCATTGGCCCGCTCATCGATGTAGCGCAGCGCCTTGCGGATCCTGAAATCCCGCGCCGGACGAAGCGCGGGCGCCGCTGCCGACGCTCGCCGGCCGGGCGCTTCGCCAAGCACGGAGACGGCGAGATCGAAAGTCAGCTGCTCCAGCACGGATTGCTCGACGGTCTCGCTCCGGCCTAACGATTCGGCCATCGTGTCGGCGGCCCGCCGCGTCGCCGGCGAAAGCTGCACGCAAGGATCGGCAAACGCGCCGGCTTGCGCCAAGCCGGCCAGGCCGCGGTCGCGCTCGGCCAGCCAAAGCGGCTCGACATAAAGCGCCAGCAGCAAGGACGAGGGCGCGCCGCTGGGGTGCGCGTAGTGATGGGGTTCCCACCTATTTACCAGAACCGCGCTTTGCTCGGTCAGCGGGTAGCATCGGTCGCGCACGCGGACCGCGCCGTCCGCGCCGCCGCATTTGATCACGATATGCCACTGCGAGTGGGCGTGCAGACCCAGCGAATGGTCCAAATCGAACAGGGCGAGGCCACCCATCTTGCCCTGCACAATACGCTCAGCGCGCACCACCGGAGCGTCTCCATGAGCCATGAAATGTGCCGCCGTCGCCGGCCCGTCTGGGGCGGGCAGACGGCCGCCCGATTATATCGAGAAACGGTCTGCTTGAGTCAAACGGCGCCGGCATCATAGGCTAACGGCCAATTGCGCACAGGGAACCGGGCCGCTCCGGCGGCACAAGGGAGACGCAGGGGAGATTTTGCAAATGAAAATCGCGGAGGTCAGGGCAAGCGCCCATTCACGGCCGCTCGAGGACGAGGTGGTGGTCCGCCTCGGCATCGGCGCCAACGTCAAGCGCGACTTCGTGTTGGTCAAGATCACCACCGACGACGGCCAAGTGGGCTATGGCGAAGCCCATCACGGCCAGAATCCGACCGCCGTGGCCGAGATGGTCGAGAAGGGGCTGGGCTCGCTCATTCTGGGCGACGATCCGTTGGATAGCGAAGGCATTTGGGCCAAGCTCAACCGCCAGCAGATTTTCACCCACGGCATGGGCGCCGGCAGCGTGATCGCGCTCTCGGGCATCGACATCGCGCTATGGGATCTCAAGGGCAAGATCATGGGCCAGCCCGTCTACCGGCTTCTGGGCGGCGCCCACAAGAAGATCCGTGCCTACGCGGGCGGCGTCAGCCTCGGCTTTCAGCCCGTCGAGGCGCTGGAGCGCGAGGTCGCCGGGCTACTCGAGCAGGGCTATACGGCGATCAAGCTTAGGGTCGGCGACACCCCCCGAAACGACGCCGAGCGCGTCGGCCATATTCGCAAGACCTTCGGCGACGAGCTCGACATCGCGGTCGATGCCGCGACGCGCTACGACCTGATGGACCTGCCCGAGGTGCTGGCCTATTGCGAGGCGAACCGGGTCTATTGGCTGGAGGAGCCGTTCACGCCCGACAATATCGCCGCCTATCGGGAGCTTCGCCAACGCACGGCGATCCCCATCGCGGCCGGCGAAAACCATTATACGCGCCAAGCCTTTCGCGAGCTGTTCGAAGCCCGAGCCATTTCGATTTGCCAAGCGGATTGCACCAAGGCCGGCGGCATCAGCGAGCTGAAAAAGATCGCCGACATGGCGGCGGCCTGGCACATCCCGACGGCGCCGCACACCAGCTTCAGCGTGTTTGGCGCGGCCGCCAATGTGCATCTGCTTTGCGCCATCGCCAACGGCCTGATCTACGAGGCCGACGTGGCCAAGATCAACCCCTTCCGCACCGACCTCGCCACGGCGCCGCTCGAGGTTCGGGACGGCTATATCGAGCCCAACGACGCGCCCGGCCTCGGCCTCGAGATCGACGAGACCATGCTCGAAGCCTATCCGGGAATTCCGGGGCCCTGCTACATCCCGGGCGGCTAATACCAAGGAGCGGAGACGCCAAGTGAACCTCCATGGCCTGTTGCAGCAGCGCTCCGCCGACGCGGCGCCGGTGCGGGTCGGGCTGATCGGCGCCGGCAAGTTCGGCA
>JAUVWK010000093.1 GCA_030604165.1 Alphaproteobacteria bacterium
CACCGCTGCTGCGCCATGGCTTCGAGTGGCAGGCCGGACTCGAGGGCGATCGGCTCGTTTTTTCGGACCTCGGCGCGACCCTTGCGTTGCCGCTTCTCGGCTTGGTCGGCCCGCACCAGATCGACAACGCGGCGATGGCCGCGGCTTGCGCCCGGGCGCTGCCGGGTTTCGCGCTCAGCGAGGCCGCCATCGGCCAGGGTGTGGCGCACGCGGTCTGGCCCGGCCGGCTGCAACGGCTGCGTCATGGGCCGTTGCTCGCCGGTCTACCGCCGGGCTGGCAGATCTGGCTCGACGGCGGCCATAACGCGGCCGCCGGCCAGGCGTTGGCCAAAGTCGCGGCCGCTTGGCACGAGTCCCCGCTCCATCTCGTGCTGGGCATGCTCAACACCAAGCCGCCGGTCGATTTTCTCGGGCCCATCGCCGTGCATGTCGCGAGCCTCTCGGCGCTTGAAATTCCGGCGCAGCCGGCCAGCTTCACCGCGGACGATATCTGTGTCGCCGCGCGCGGCCTCGGTCTTGTGGCGCGGTCGAGCGCCAGCGTTGCGGCGGCGGTGCAAGACATCGTCGCGGCCCACGGGCCGACGCCCGGGCGTATCCTGGTGTGCGGTTCGCTTTATTTGATCGGGTCCGTCTTGACGGAGCATCGTTAGTAAGATGGCTCCGAAGTGCGAAAGCCTCGCCTAATCCGGCGAGGCTTTGCGGCAGGTCGCGTCAGCGCATCTAGACCTCCGACTGCACCCACTGGACCAGTTTGGCCTTGGGGATCGCACCCACTTTCATGGCGGCGACCTCGCCATCCTTGAACAGGATGAGCGTCGGTATGCCGCGCACGCCGTATTTGGCCGGAGTCGACGGATTGTCGTCCACATTGACCTTGGCGACCGTCACCGAGTCGCTCATCTCGGCGGCGAGTTCTTCCAACGCGGGCGCGATAACTTTGCACGGGCCGCACCATTCGGCCCAGAAATCGACGAGCACCGGCCCGTCCGCGTTCAAGACCTTTTCTTCGAACTCACTGTCGCTGACATGCGCGATAGTCATCACGATCCCCTAAAGTGGCAGTCTGTCGGGACTGTAAGTCGGGGCCCTTCGCTCGTCAAGGTGCGTGAGCGTCGAGCGTTTTATTATTGAGCCACAGTAAGTTAGGCCCATCCGTGAAAAGCAGGCCGCAGGTCACCCGGCGCTCCGGAAAAACCGCCCGAAGCGCGGCGCGGTAGGCCGCCATCTGGCGCAAATAGGGCACCGGCGCCGCGGCCTCGGTGCCGGGCGGTGGCCGTCCCGATTTGTAATCGACGACGACGACGGCGTCGTCCCGGACCAGAAGGCGGTCCACCTGGCCCGCGATCACGGTCCGTTCGAGCACCGCCGCGATAGGCACCTCGGCCAGGCTGCCGGCGCCGAACAGCGGGGCGAACCTGGTATCGTCCAGCACCGCGAGCACTTGCCGGGCGATGGCTTTTTGCTGCTGTGGCGTGAGCGCGTGGCCGGGTCGTGCAAGAAACGCCGCGGTCGCGCTTGGCCGTTCCGCCGGGGCCACCTCCGGCAGTAATTGCAGCAGACGATGGACCAGGACACCGCGCTTCAGTGCCGCCGCGCCATCAGCGTCGAGCGGGCTGCGCATCGGTGGCGCCTCGGCCAATTGGCGCGATGGGGCGAGCGGGCGCGACGGTTCGGGTTCCGGCGGCGCGGGCCGGCGAAATATCTCACGCAAAGGCGCCGGCGGTTCGCGCGCCGTCTCTGGTTCCGGCGGGTCAGGCTCGGCCGTCTGCGGTCGCGACAGACGCAGCCCGCTGCCGCTCCAGCCGGCGCCGGCCGAGAATTCAAACCGTTCCGTCGCGGCGTGGTCCGCCAGGCCGTCGCGCACCAGGTCGTACCAGCAGCCCGCCGCCGGCGCCTTCTTGCCGTGCCAACCGCAAATGTAGAGGTGGTCCTCGGCGCGGGTCAGCGCGACATAAAGCAGGCGTCGGTATTCCTCGCGCTGGCGGGCGCGGGCCTCGGCGCGGGTGCGCCGGCTCACCGCGTCTTCACGGGCCTGTCGGCCCGGCCACAGCAGCACGCCCGCCTGCGGCCCCCCCGGGCCTTGCTCCGCCGGCTCCAGCCACAAGGTGCGCCCGGTCGCGGTCGGCACCTGCATGGTGTCGGGCAGAAAAATCACCGGCGCCTGCAGCCCCTTGGCGCCGTGCACCGTCATGACCCGCACCTCTTTACGGCCCTGCTCGAGATCGCGCTTGATTTCGGCGCGGCCCGCGCGGAGCCAGTGCAGGAAGCCCTGCAAGGAGGGCGCGTGGGAACGTTGGAACGAGAGCGCGAGCGCCAAAAACTCGTCGATCGGGTCGTTGGCCTCGAGGCCGAGGCGCGCGAGCAGCGCCGTGCGTCCCCCTTGCGCGCCGAGCACTTCGGCAAAGAGCTCGAACGGCGGCGTGTAGTCGGCGCGGGCCAGGAGGCCGGCGAGATAATCGTGGGCGGCCGCGAACGCCGGCGTTTCGTCGCGCCGGGTTACGAGCGTGCGCCACAGGCTATTGTCGGCGCGGTCGTAGGCCAGGGCGAAGAGCTCGTCTTCGCCGAAGCCGACAAGCGGGCTTTTGAGCACCACGGCCAGCGTCAATTCGTCATCGGGCAGCAACAAAAACTCACCGAGCGCGATCAGGTCCATCACCGCGAGCTGCTCGGTCAGTACCATGCGGTCGACACCGGCCACCGGAATGTCGAGGCCTTTCAAGGCGCTGACCATCTGATCCACGAACGCGGTGCGCCGCCGCACCAGGATCATGATATCGCCCGGCCGGACGCGGCGGCCGCGCGATTCTAGCCAGCCGTCGCCGCCGCGCGGCGCCTCGCTGCGCAACCAGCGCTCGATCGTCTCGGCGATGCGGTGGGCGAGCCGCGCCGCCGGATCGTCCGCCGGGCGGCGCTCGACCGGCAGCTCCCAAGGCACTTCCGGACGATCGGGCAACGGCGCTACGGGCGGCCAAAGCTCCACCAGGCCGCCAGCGCCCACGCGATACGCTTCGTGGCGAATCGGCTCGCCCGATAGGGCCACGCCGTCGCGCACGGCGCCGGGCGCAAACACGGCGTCGACCGCCGCCAAGACCGCCTCCGTCGAGCGGAAGGAGCGGTCCAGCGGAATCCCGGCCCATTGCCGTCCGGCGTTCGTTACGCGGCTCTCGAATTGCTGCCGCACCTGTTCGAGCGCCCGCGGGTCCGCGCCCTGAAAGCTGAAGATCGATTGTTTCTCGTCGCCGACCGCGAACAGCGTGCGGATTTCCTCGCGGGCGCCCTCGCCGGCGAAGAACTCCTCGGCAATCGCGGCGATCACCGCCCATTGCTCCGGCGCCGTGTCTTGCGCCTCATCGATCAGGATGTGATCCAGGCCGCCGTCCAGCTTGAACAGCACCCAGGGCGCCACGCCCGGACGCTCGAGCAGGGCGCGCGCCAGGATGATCTGGTCGTCATAGTCAAGCGCCGCATGGGCGGCCTTCTCCTGTTCGTAGTTTCGCAGCAGGCGCGCTCCGATGTGCACCAGCGCGGCCGAGCTCTCCGCCACCGCCGCTGCCTTGCAGCGATCCGACAAGGCCAAGAGCCGCGCCTGCTCGGTAGCGAGCGCAGCGGCCGCGTCCGCGTGCGCTTGGCGCAACGCCTTGGTCATCAGCGTGGCCCGCGCCTCGCCGGTTTTGGTGGCGAAGACGGCGATATAGTCGTCGATGGTGCGCGTCCGCGCGCTCGGCGCGGCGCGTAGCCAGGCGTCGATCCGTTGCCCGCGCGCGGCGTCCTGGTCGGAGCCGGTGGCCAAAATAGCGACCGCGGCCTCCAGGCCGGCGCGGTCGAGGGCGTCGTCGGCGACGCCAACCCGGACCACGGCGTCTGCATCCATCCCTGGCGGCAAGTCGAGGCGGCGGCGGATCGCCGCGACCAAGCCGTCAGCGCCGCCGTGGGCCACGAGCTGGGCCTGCAGCCGACCGCGCGCACTGGCCAGCTCGCCGACCAGCGCGGCGAAGTCGAATTCGCTCACCTGGGCCGTGACCACGGCCAGCGCGTCGGCCAATGCGTCGTCATCCCCGTGCCGCGCATGGCGCAAGAGGCGCGCCTGCGCGGTGGCGAGGAGCTCGCCGGCCATCCGCGCGTCGGCCACTTCGAAATGGGGCGCGACGTCGGCCTCGAGAGGAAAGCGGCGCAACAGCGACTGACAAAAGGCGTGGATGGTCTCGATGCGCATGCCGCCGGGCACCTCGAGCACTTCGGCGAACAACCGCCGGGCGCGCGCCAGCGCCGGCTTGTTGGGCGGTGTTCCGGTGAGCTCCCGCAGTGCCTTGGCGAGCGCCATATCGTCACTCGTGGCCCATTCGCCAAGCCGCTTGTTGATGCGATTGGCCATTTCGGCCGCCGCGGCCCGCGTAAAAGTGAGGCAAAGAATCCGCGCCGGCGGCGTGCCGCCCAACAGCAGGCGCAGCACCCGCTCGGTCAGCACCCTGGTCTTGCCGGTTCCGGCCGAGGCCGAGACCCAGACCGAGAGCGCCGGGTCGGCGGCCCGGGTTTGCGCCGCCGTCACGCGGTCCCTTCCTCGCCCGACAGCACGCTCCACTCCTGGATCCGCGCCAGGTGGGCGTAGTCGTTCCAGGGCCGCGCCCAGTCCGGTCGCGGCACCGGGTGGTAGGGCGTTTCGGGGTCGTCGAAGCGGGCGATCAAGGCGGTGAGGCCTTCGCGCGCGGCTGCCGCCAGCACCGCGGGCTCGCCGTCGAGCGGCGCTTCGCTTGCCGCCGGCTCGCCGCCCGTCAGCCGCCAAAAAGCGAGCCCGGCAACGGCCTCCGGTGCGATCTCTTCAAATCCGCCCGCCGCGGCGAGCAGGGCTTCGAGCGGAAGTTGCGGGGCGCGGCCGGCCTGGATAGCCGGCTTGGTCGGCAACGCGCCGGTCTTGTAGTCGATCACGACGAGCCCGCCATCCGTCAGGCGATCGATGCGGTCGGCCTTGGCGGTCAGGCGAAACGGCCCGGCTGGACTAGCGAGGGTGAGTTGGCCCCGCACTTCGGTGGCGAGCGGTGCGGCGGTGGCGCGCCGCGCGCGCTCGGTGTCGACGAACCAGGCGGCGATCCGTTCGAAGCGCGGCCACCAAAACGCCATCACGCCGGGGCGCTGCGCCACCGGCTGAAAGTGCCGCCGGCCGATATGGAGCAGCCGCTCCAGCGCGTCGGCCGGCAAGCGGGCGGGATATTGGCGCACGAACGCATCGAGAATGGCGTGGACGATGATGCCGCGCTCGGCGGCGCCCGGGTCGGCGTCGAGGGGCTCCAGCGGTGCCAGGCCGAGACTGTGGCGGGCATAGATCGCATACGGGTCGATCATCCAGGTCTCGATCGCCGTCACCGAGAGCGAGCGCGGCCGCGCGCTCAGCGGCGGGCGCGGCGCCGGCGGCGGCGCGGGCGCGATCCGCTCGGGCCGGTCAAGCGCCTCGTGCCAATGCAGCCAAAGCGCCGCCCTGTCGGCGATCTCGCCGTGCCGGCCGCCGCTCTCCAGCACCGCGTCCAGGCGCGTCAGCCAGCGCGACGGCACGCTCGGCGTGCCTTCCACCCGGCTGGCGCGGGTCAGCACGACCTCCGGCGCGGCGCAGCAAAGCGCGAAATCGTGCGCCGATAGCCCGATGCGGCGCTCCGCCGGCGCCAAGCCGAAGTCCATCCGCATGGGCCGGCTCATCCAGGGGTCGGCGGCCGGCTCGGGCGGCCAACTGCCTTCGTTGAGCCCGCCGAGAACCATCAGGTCGGCATGCTGAAGGCGCGCTTCCAAGGGCCCCCAGATGAACAGCCGTGGGTGGCGGCCATAGCGGGGCCGCACCACCTCGCCCTCGAGCAAGGCATCGAGCAGCGCCGGGTAGTCCCACGGCGCCACGGCCGACAGCGCGTCGCCGCCGTCCGCGAGCAGCGCGACGAAGGCCGCCGCCGCCTCACCCGCCTCACCCGCCCACAAGCGTGCCGCGCCGGGCTCCGTGTCGCTGGCCGCCAGCCATTCGGCAAAGGCGATATGGGCGCGCAGCAGCGTGCCGAGCGGTTGCGCCGGCTGCGCCATCGCCGCGGCAAAGGGTTCGAGCGCCGCTTCGAGCCGGGCGAGCCAGGCATCCAGCGCGGCGGCCGTCCGTTGCCGCGCGTCCGTTTGCCCCGCCTCGCCCGTTTGCTGCGGCGCGGCGGCGTCGGCGAGAGCGGCGCGCAGCCCGGCGATGCCCGGCGCCGGTCGGGGGCCGCGCAGCCGCGCCGTTTCCAGGCGCCGCACGGTTTGGCGGAACTTGACCGGCGCTTCTCCGCCAGCGGCAAAGGGGTGCTTCAGGGCGGCGAGCAGGGGCACCGGCGCGGCGCCGCGGGCGGCGAGCGCGGCACTGAGGCGCAGGAAAACGCCGGGCGGCGTTTCGGCTAATGGCGTGCCGGCCGAATCGTCCACCTCGACGCGCCAGCGCTTGAGTTCCGCCGCCACGCGCCGCGCCAAGGCGCGGTCGGCGGTGACCAACGCGGCCGTTCGCTCTTCGCTCTCCAACGCGGCCCGCAAGAGCAGCGCGATGACACCCGCTTCCTCTTGCGGGCTGGCGCAATCGATGCGCGTTAGGCCCTCGATCGCCGCCTCGTCGATGGTGCCGACCGTGCGCCAGTGCTCGGTGGTGCCGGCCGGCCGCATCGCCTCCGCGATCAAGCGGGCGCGCGGCGCGGTCGCCTCGCTCAGGCCGGGCGCCGGCCAGTCGGGGACGTCCTGGCGGACAACGCCGATACGATTCAACAGGTGCTTCAGGCCCTGTTGCGGGTGGCTGGGCCCGAGCGCCTCCCAACTGGCGTCGTCCATGCCGCGGTCGAGCCCCGGCAATACGACACACCCCGTCGGCAGCATGGCCACGGTCGCGAGCAGATCGGCCGTCGCCGGCAGGCTGCCGGTCGAGCCGGCGGCGAGCACGGGTTCGGGCGGCGGCGCGGCGCGCCAGCGGGCGGCGATACGCTCGAGCGCGGCGGTGCGCCGGGCGGCGGGATCCATCATGCCGAGCTCGTCCAGAATCTTGGGCCAATGCTCGGTGAGCAGGGCCAGAAAATCGAGCACGGTTTGCCAATGTTCGGCGTAACGCGCGGGCGCGAGCCCGGCGAGGGTCGAAAAATCCAGCCGCTCGGTCTGCACCTGGTCCAACAGGCGGGCCAGCTCGCGGGCCAGCCGCGCCGCCTGGTCCACGGTCTTGCCGGCCCCGGCGCCGGTGCCCCGGTGCCGGGCCTGATCCCAGCCCAGGATCAGCCGGGTCAACAGCAGCTGGCGGTGCAGCGGCGCGATCGCGGGCGGCAGTTGCTCGCCGTCGGCGAGCGCGCCGCCGCCGAGATCGGCTTCGTCGTCGTCCAGATCGCCGAGCGGGCGGATACGCGGCAACAACATGGCGTGCCGCGCGCTGTGTCGCACAAAGGCGTCGCGCAAGGCCCGGCAGGCGCGTCGCGTGGGTAATAATATGGTCACCCGGCTCAATGCCAGGGGGTCGTCTTCGCGCAAGGGGACGACGCCGCCCTTAAGCAAGCCGACGACCAAGGCGTCGACGAACGGCAGACCCGAGGGCACGGTATAAACCGCGGGCTCGGGCCGCAGCCCGCCGGGCCCGCTCATGGCCCGATAGTCGGGGAGACGGTCGAGGACAGGTAGCGTTCGGCCTCGGCAAGGCCTTGCGGCGAGCCGACATGCAACCAGGCGTCATCGTGTTGCAGCCCGGCGAGACGGCCGCGCGCCTCGGCTTGGTCATAGAGGCGCAGCAGCGAAAAGGCGCCGGATGGCGCGCCCTCGAAGAGGCGGGGGTGAAGCAGCTGGACGCCGGTAAAGACATGGGGCGCTTCCGGCTCGCCAGCGCGCCGGCGCAAGGCGCCGCCGGGTTCGAGAAAATAGTCGCCGACGCCAGCGTAGCCCTTGGTCTGCGCGCGGGGGCAGACCAGCAGCAGCGCGTCCATCGCGGCGTCGCGCCAAGCGGCGGCGAGGCGCGCCAGCGCGGGCTCCGGCCCATCGCAGAGGACGATATCGCTGTTCACGACGAAGAACGGCTCTGGTCCGAGCCGCTCGAGCACATTAGCGACGCCGCCGCCGGTGTCGAGTAGCACGTCTTCGCGCGAAAAATGGAGCGACAAGGCGTCGTGCTTGGCGAGATAGGCCGCCACGCCACGCTCGAGCCGCGCGGCCTTGTAGTGGCTGTTGACGACGACGCTGGTGATCCCGGCGGCGGCGAGACGGTCGAGGGTATGCGCGATCAGCGGCTTGCCGGCGACAGGCACGAGCGGCTTGGGCAATTCGGCGGTCACCGGCCGCATGCGCTTGCCGAGCCCGGCCGCGAGCACCATGGCGCGGCGCGGCTCTGGGGCCCGGCGCGGCACTGGGGCCCGGCGCGGCGGCGCGGTCACGGCGCGCGTTCCCGCTGGTCGGGCGGGATTTCCCGGTCGAGCCAGGCCTTGACGGGGGCGAGCGCGGGATGGGCGATATCGTGCTCCACGAGGCCCCAGACGCGGGGCAAGAGGGCGAGATATTGCGCCTTGCCGTCGCGCGCGCAAAGGCGGCTGAAAACGCCGACGATCCTGAGATTGCGTTGCGCGCCCAGCACCGCATAGGCGGCGCCGAAGCTTGCTTCGTCGAGCGCGGGGTTGGCCGCGAGATAGCGCCTGATCATCGCCGCGGCGATGGCGGGTGGAACGTCGCGCCGCGCGTCTTCCAGCAACGAGACTAGATCGTAGGGCACGGGGCCGCGCACGGCGTCCTGAAAATCCAGCAGCCCGACTCGTCTAACGCCGTTTGGATCGTCCCGCGCGCCCGCACGCGCCGGCAGCCACATCAGGTTGTCGGCGTGATAATCCCTCAAAACCAAGGCGTTCGGCACCCGTTGGGCGAGCGGCAGCACGTCCCGCCAGGCCCGGGCATAGGATTGGCGCAGCGCCTTCGAGGGCGCCGCGCCGCGCTGGCGGGGCACGTACCAATCGATAAGCAGCTCGACCTCCGCGAGCAACGTCGCCGCGTCGAAGGGCGCCAGTTCCGCCGGCGCGGCCCGGCGATGCAAGGCAATCAACAAATCGACGGCCGCCTCGTACAATGCCTGTTCCGCGACGGGCGGTGTGGGACCATCGAGCAAGCGGGTGTAACAGTCGTCTCCGAGGTCCTCGAGCAGGAGAAAGCCCGCCGCGACATCGTTGGCGTAGATGTCGGGTGCGCTGTAGCCCTCTGCCAGCAGATGCCGCGCGATGGCGATGAACGG
>JAUVWK010000379.1 GCA_030604165.1 Alphaproteobacteria bacterium
ACCGTGCTGCACCAGCTCGTGCACGCCGCCGGGCGGAATGCCGACGCGGTATTCATGGACTTTGATTTCTTTTGGAACCCCGATCAGCATCGCTCTATCTCCAAAGAGTTTGGCTCGAACCGGACCGTCCGGTCGCCCGGCCTGGCCGCTATCTTACGGCAATCGATGCGGATTCCGCCTGTCTATTCAGGCTATGCCGCGGCTTTCAACACGTCATGAATCGTTTCCGCGATTTGATCGATCTGGTTCTTTTCGATGATCAACGGCGGTGACAGGGCAATAATATCGCCCGTGGTCCGAACCAAGAGGCCCTTGTCGTAACATTTCAGAAAGGCATCGAAGCCGCGCGCCGTCGGCTGGCCCTCGATGGGCTCCAGCTCGATCCCCGCGACGAGTCCGAGATTGCGAATATCGATCACGTGCGGCGCGCCCTTGAGCCCGTGCAGCGACTCCTCCCAATAAGGCGCCAGCGCGGCGGCGCGTTCGAACAGGCCCTCGTCCTGATAGATGTCGAGCACCGCGTGGCTCGCGGCGCAAGCCAAGGGGTGGGCCGAGTAGGTATAGCCGTGGAAGAGCTCGATGACGTGCTCCGGTCCCTCCATGAAGGCGTCGTAAATCGGCTTGCGCGCGAACACCGCGCCCATGGGCACCGCGCCGTTGGAGAGGCCCTTGGCCGTGGTCATGAGGTCGGGCACGACGCCGAAATACTCGGCGGCGAAGCTTGCGCCAAGGCGGCCGAAGCCGGTGATGACCTCGTCCATGATCAACAGAATGCCGTGCTTGTCGCAGATCTGGCGGAGCCGCTCCAAATATCCCTGGGGCGGAATCAGGACCCCGGTGGAGCCCGCCATCGGCTCGACGATGACGGCCGCGATCGTCGAGGCGTCGTGCAGCGCGACGAGGCGCTCCAACTCGTCCGCCAGGTGCGCGCCCCACGCGGGTTGGCCGCGGCTGAAGGCGTTTTTCTCGAGATTGTGGGTGTGCGGCAGGTGGTCGACACCCGGCAGCATGGTGCCGAAATGTTTGCGGTTGTTGGCAATGCCGCCGACCGAGATGCCACCGAAGCCGACGCCGTGATAACCGCGTTCGCGCCCGATCAGGCGCGTGCGTGTGCCTTCGCCGCGTAAACGGTGGTAGGCGAGGGCGATCTTCAGCGCGGTATCGACCGATTCCGAGCCCGAATTGGTGAAAAAGGCATGGTCGAGATCGCCCGGCAGAATATTGACCAGCCGCGCGGCCAGCTCGAAGGCGCCCGGGTGGCCCATTTGGAAGGGCGGCGAATAGGACATGCGCGCGGCCTGGGCGCTGATCGCCTCGGTGATCGGCTTGCGGTTATGGCCCGCGTTGACGCACCACATCCCGGCCGCGCCGTCCAGCAGCTTGCGGCCGTCCACCGTGGTGTAGTGCATGCCCTCGGCGCTAACCAGCATGCGCGGGTTGCTCTTGTAATGCCGGTTCGCGGTGAACGGCATCCAAAAAGGCTGCAGGTCGTTGGGCATGCTCTCGTAGCGCGCCGCATGGGCAGGGTCGGTCATGGTCGGCCTCGCTCGCATCGGGGGATTCAGGTCACGCTAGCACGACGCAATAAAATAGACAATATTAACAATGTTTTGTCTCAATCCCTTGGTTTTCGGTGAAATACTGTTTATTGTGTTTAAAATATTGAACGCTCTAAACGCTCCGGCAGGCTTGGCCGAGGGGAGGAGGCGATGGAGTTCGATGTCGGCGCGAGGCTCAGAGCGGTGCGCGAAACGCACGACTTGTCGCAGCGCGCCCTGGCCAAGCGGGCAGGGGTGACCAATGGCACGATCTCGCTGATCGAGCAGAACCGGGTGAGCCCGTCGGTGGGCAGCCTGCGCAAGGTGCTCGAGGGCATCCCGATGTCGCTCTCCGATTTCTTCGCCTTGCAGGCGCTACCGCGCCAGAAGGTTTTTTTCCCGGCCGCGGAGCTCATGGAGATCGGCGGCGGCGCTATCTCATACCGCCAGGTCGGCCGCGATCTTTCCGAGCGCGGCTTACAGGTCCTGCACGAGCATTATCGGGCGGGCGCGGATACGGGCCGTGCGTTCCTGCGTCACCAGGCCGAGGAAGCCGGCGTCGTCATTCGCGGTCGCCTCGAGGTCGTGGTCGGCGATCAGCGGCGCATCCTCGGGCCCGGCGACGCCTATTATTTCGACAGCCGCCTGCCCCACCGCTTCCGCAATGTCGGCGACGAAGACTGCGAACTGGTCAGCGCCTGCACGCCACCGAGCTTTTGAGCAATTCGCGCTCGTGTGGAATCGCTTCAGGCCGCGACTGCGGCCCGCCGGTTATCCGGCGCGCCGGCGCAGGCGCGGACCGTCAGGTCCGCTGCCGTGAGCAAAAAAACTAGAGGGGTTCCAACGAAAGTGGAGCCCCTCTAAAAGCTGTAGGACAGTTCGAGCTGCAGGAAGCTGTCCTTGCGGATCCCGTACTGAATGTCGTCGCTCACCACATCGAGGAAGACAGTGCCTTCGAGGCCGAGCGACCAGTTGTCGTCGAGGCGCCGGTTCGCGTCGATAAAGAGCGAGCGGGTCGGCGTGTCGAGGTCTTGGCTGATGCCGGCCAGGATGTCGGTGCTGGCCTCGTCGTTCAAGCTCAGTCTGACGGCCGCGAAGAGATCGTTTTCGTAGACGTGCGGGGCGCGCGAGCCACGCTCGTCATAGAGCCATTCCGCCAGCACCCCGAGGTCGGCGTTGGACTCCAGCACGCCGTACAAGGTGTACTCGAAGCCGCCCACCAGAGCGGCGAAATCGTCCTCCAAACCGGCGCTGTCCTTTTCGCCTTCGCGCCAATAGCTTTCGAGCTTGACCAGCCAGGGTCCGGTGGTGATCTGCGCGTCGAGACTGAGCTGGCGGATCTGCTCATATTCGGGCACGAACACCGCCGCGCCGCCGCTATCGAGACCGAGCGTCAGCGTCGGCGCGCGGTTGGTGCCGTCGAACAAGGCGAGGCCGAAATCGAAGATATCGACCGCATGGCTATAACGCGCCGCGACGTCGAGATGGTGCTGGCCCGCGGCGCTCTCATAGCGCGTCGCCTCGCCGTCCACCACCAGCGCTTGCCTGAGCCGTCCGCCGCGGCCCGGGAAGGTGCGCTGGCGGAAATAAGGCAGCGCGAACAGCTCGAGCGTGCCCCAATCCGGCAGCCAGGTTAGGTGGACCATGGGTTGGCCCAGTTTTTCCTCGAGGTCCGGGTGCTCCACCGCGTCCGTCTGATTGATAATGTCCACCAGATGGCGCGCTTCGACGACGCCCCAAAACACCTTGTCGATGCCGACGCGAAGCTCCCATTCGGTGTCCGCGAGCTCGCCGAGAAACAGCGCGAAGGCTTCGCGCAAATCGGCATGGCTGCGGCTCGGGTCGGCGCTGTCGTAACGAAAAAACGGGGTCAGCGTGAAGCTGTCGCCGCGCTCGTCCTCCAGATCGAGCTCGGGCTCGGCGGAAAACGAGAGCGCCTGCTCGCGTTGGCCGTCGTGCAAGGAACTTTGCGGAAAATACCGGCCTTGGACGGCGAGCCGCCCAGTAAATTCCTGGAAGACCGTTGCGGCGTTGGCGCCAGTGCCCGCCAAACCGAGCCCG